>NZ_LMDO01000035.1:0-36042 GCF_001425105.1 Pseudomonas sp. Root401
GATTACTTTAGTAATGCCTTACGCGAATCCCCGCGAAACACGCGGGGATACCAGAGAGACGGACTATGGAGCGAGGAGTTTGGTTAGCGCCTATGGGATAAATCCCCTCGCCACAAAAGAATTCTGCGGCCACAAAAAAAGGCGCGTCACCCCCAGTAGATGACGCGCCTTTTTTTACGCGGTGAGCGTTAGCTACCCGCCACGGTCATCCGCTCGATCAACACCGAACCGGTGCGGATGTTGCTGCGCAGTTCCAGATCGTTGCCCACGGCCACGATCTGCTTGAACATGTCGCGCATGTTCCCGGCAATGGTCACTTCCTGGACCGGGAACTGGATCTCGCCGTTCTCGACCCAGAAGCCCGCCGCGCCACGGGAATAGTCGCCGGTGACCATGTTCAGGCCGTGGCCCATCAGTTCGGTCACCAGCAGGCCCCGGCCCATGCGTCGCAGCAAGGCCGCCTGGTCTTCTTCGCCATGGGTCACGAACAGGTTATGCACGCCACCGGCATTGGCGGTGCTCGGCATGCCGAGCTTGCGGCCCGAATAGGTGCCGAGAATGTAGGACACCAACTCGCCATTTTCCACGAACGGCTTGGCGTAGGTGGCCAGGCCGTCGCCGTCGAACGCCGAGCTGCCCATGGCCTGCATCAGGTGCGGACGCTCGTCGATGGTCATCCATTCCGGGAACAGTTTCTGGCCCAGCGCGCCCTCAAGGAACGACGACTTGCGGTACAGGTTGCCGCCGGACACCGCTGACAGGAAGCTGCCGAACAGGCCACCGGCCAGCTCGGCCGAAAACAGCACCGGCACTTCGCAGGTCGGCACCGGCCGCGCGCCCAGGCGGCTGGCCGCCCGTTGCGCGGCTTTCTGGCCAATGCTCACCGGGTCCGCCAGCAAGGTGCCCTGGCGGTTCACGTCGTACCAGTAGTCACGCTGCATCTGGCCGTTGGCCTCGGCGATCATCACGCAACTGAGGCTGTGGCGGGTCGATGCATAACCACCGATGAAACCGTGGCTGTTGCCGTAGACCCGGCAGCCCTGGTGGGTATTGAGCGTCGTGCCGTCGGCGTTCTTGATCCGGCTGTCGGCCTCGAATGCCGCCGCTTCGCAACGCAGTGCCTGTTCGATGGCCTGCTCGGGGGTGATGTCCCAGGCGTGGAACAGGTCGAAGTCGCGCAGCTCCTTGCACATCAGCGCGGCATCGGCCAGGCCCGAGGCTTCATCTTCGGAGGTGTGCTTGGCAATCGCCAGTGCCGCGGCGACGGTTTCGCGAATGGCCTCCGGGCCGCTCGCCGAAGTGCTGGCCGAGCCCTTGCGCTGGCCCACGTACAAGGTGATGCCAAAGCCCTGGTCGCGATTGAATTCGACGGTTTCCACCTCGCGCTGGCGCACCGACGTCGACAGGCCCTGCTCCAGCGATACAGCCACTTCACAGGCACTGGCGCCCTGGCGCTTGGCTTCGGCGAGGATCTGCTCGACTTGTTCCTGCAGTGCCGGCAATGCTTGCGGGCCGACGCTTTGAACTGCACTCATGGGGTTCTCCACTCAAATTCTTCTTTCGGTTAAGGCTTTGTACGTAAAGTGCCTGCGCGACGATCATGCTGCGTTGAAAACAGGCTCGGAATGCTCATTTACAACCAGTAAACTCCGCTTCCTCGCCTGTTTTCGCCTTGCCTGATCGCCGCTCGGCGACTTTTCGTACAAACCCTTGGCCTTCGAGCGACCGGGCCGGACAAGCGGCCCCCGACTGGTTATCATGGCGGCGTTTCTTTGCGGACTGCCACCATGGTTGATTCTTACGACGACTCCCTCTACGAGGGTGAAAAAAGCAAATCCCAGGTCAAACGCGAGCTGCATGCTCTGGTTGACCTCGGCGAGCGCCTGACAACACTCAAGCCTGACTTGCTGGCCAAACTGCCTTTGACCGACGCCTTGCGCCGGGCCCTGGCCGATGCGCCCAAGCACACCGCGAATATCGCGCGTAAACGGCACCTGCAATTCATCGGCAAACTGATGCGCGATCAGGACACTGACGCCATCCTGGTCCTGCTCGATCAACTCGATGCCTCCACCCGGCAGTACAACGAACGTTTCCACAACCTGGAGCGCTGGCGCGATCGCTTGATCGCAGGCGACGACGGCACCCTGGAAAAATTCGTCATCGACTACCCGGAGGCTGATCGTCAGCAATTGCGCTCCCTGATCCGTCAGGCCCAGCACGAACTGGCGCAGAACAAGCCACCGGCCTCGAGCCGTAAAATCTTCAAGTACATCCGTGAGCTGGACGAAACCCAACGCGGCCTGCGCTGAGTTCCATCCGCTCTGTAGGAGCTGCCGCAGGCTGTGATCTTTTGATCTTTCGCTTGAGACTCAAGTATCTGGGGAAAGATCGCAGCCTCGTTGCACTCGACAGCTCCTACACGGATCGTGTACATCCTCATGCGCCCGTGCCACCCACGGTAATCGCATCGATCTTCAGGGTCGGCTGGCCGACGCCCACCGGCACCGATTGCCCGTCCTTGCCGCACGTGCCCACACCGCTGTCCAGCGCCAGGTCGTTACCGACCATCGACACCTTGCTCATCGCCTCCGGCCCGTTGCCGATCAGGGTCGCGCCCTTGACCGGTGCGGTGATCTTGCCGTCTTCGATCAGGTAGGCCTCGCTGGTGGAGAACACGAACTTGCCGCTGGTGATGTCCACCTGGCCGCCGCCGAGGTTGGCGCAATAGATGCCTTTTTTCACCGAGGCGATGATTTCCGCCGGATCGCTTTGACCACCCAGCATGTAGGTGTTGGTCATGCGCGGCATCGGCAGGTGCGCATAGGATTCACGGCGACCGTTGCCAGTGCGGGCCACGCCCATCAGCCGGGCGTTGAGCTTGTCCTGCATGTAGCCCTTGAGCACACCGTTCTCGATCAGCGTGGTGCATTCGGTCGGGGTGCCTTCATCGTCGACGCTCAGGGAGCCACGACGCCCGGCCAGGGTGCCGTCATCGACAATGGTGCAGAGTTTCGAGGCGACCATTTCCCCCATGCGCCCGCTGTAGGCCGAACTGCCCTTGCGGTTGAAATCGCCTTCCAGGCCATGGCCGACTGCTTCGTGCAGCAGCACGCCGGACCAACCGGACCCCAGCACCACCGGCAATGTACCTGCCGGGGCCGGAATGGCCTCCAGGTTGACCAGCGCCTGGCGCAGCGCTTCGCGGGCGTAGCCCATGGCGCGGTCTTCGCTGAGGAAATAACGGTAGTCAGTGCGCCCGCCGCCGCCATGGCCGCCGCGCTCACGGCGACCGTTCTGCTCGACGATCACACTGACGTTGAACCGCACCAGCGGCCGCACGTCCGCCGCCAGGCCACCGTCGGTGGACGCCACCAGGATCCGTTCCCAGACCCCGGCCATGCTGACCGACACCTGCTGGATACGCGGGTCGAGGGCACGGGTGGCGACGTCGATGCGCTTGAGCAGCTCGACTTTTTCGGCGCGACTCATGACTTCCAGCGGGTTATCCGGCGCATACAACTGCGTCACGTCCTGGCTGCTGAACGCCTGGACCGTGCCATTCTGCCCGGCGCGGGAGATCGAGCGGGCCGCACGGGCCGCAGCGCCGAGGGCTTCGAGGGTGATGGCGTTGCTGTAGGCAAAACCGGTCTTTTCCCCGGACTGGGCGCGCACGCCCACGCCCTGGTCGAGGTTGAAACTGCCTTCCTTGACGATGCCGTCTTCCAGCGACCAGGACTCGGAGATCTGCCCCTGGAAATACAGGTCGGCCGCATCGATGCCCGGGCCGGCCAGGTCGCCCAGCACGCCTTGCAGGCTTTCGAGGGTCACGCCGCCGGGGGCTAGAAGGTGTTCACTGACTGAGGACAACAACCCGCTCATATGATTTACGCCTTGAATTCGTCGTCTTGGACAGGCCGCTGTCGAGCGCCCTGCGAGAAAAAGCGCCGGTGGCTGGCCACCGGCATGCGCGCCCGGATGGACGCCTGTTCACTGCTGTCGCGCTCGGCCAGCAGCACGGCCTCGCCTTGATCCTGTTGTGCCAGCACACGGCCCCACGGGTCGACAATCGCGGCATGGCCAAAGGTTTCCCGCGGCCCCGGATGCACGCCGCCCTGGGCGGCCGCCAGCACATAGCACTGGGTCTCGATGGCCCGGGCGCGAACCAGCACCTCCCAATGCGCCGCGCCGGTCACCGCGGTAAACGCCGACGGCGCCGTGATCAGTTCCGCCCCGGCAGCCCGCAGCTCACTGTAGAGTTCCGGGAACCGCAAGTCATAACAGACCGTCAGGCCCACCCGGCCCACGGGGGTATCGGCAACCACCACGTTAGCGCCATAAGCATAGTCATCCGACTCGCGATAGCGCCCGCGATTGTCCGCTACATCCACATCGAACAGGTGCAGCTTGTCGTAGCGCGCCACGATCTGGCCCTGATCGTCGACCAGCAACGAACAGGCATGGGACCTGGCCTCGGGCTGGTCCACCGGTGGCAACGGCAACGTACCGGCCACAATCCATAACTTGAGGTCTCGGGCGACCTGTTTCAACCAGGGCAGGATCGGTCCCTGACCAAAGGCTTCGGCTCGACCGATATCGGCAATGTCCCGCCGCCCCATCGCGGCGAAATTCTCCGGCAGCACGGCCAGCCTGGCGCCGCCAGCGGCAGCCTGCTCCAGCAGCACACGGGCACGGGCCAGGTTGGCGAGCACATCGCTTTGGCTGACCATTTGAATCACTGCGACTGGCATGGAGCTTCCCTCTTTTTTATCCTCGCCCAAGGCGGCTGTGGGAGCAAAGCTTGCTCGCGATGAGGCAGGTATATCCAACATATAGGCTGACTGATACACCGCAATCGCGAGCAAGCCTTGCTCCCACAGGCCCGCTCCCACAAGGGAGTTGGCGTCGAACTGTCAGAACGGCTTGTCGAAGGTGATCTTCGGCTCTTTCCACGGCCCCTTGACGTCGTATCTTACGCTGGCAAAGCGCGCCACGCGGTCACCGATCAGTTTGTCGATCAGAAACAGCGCCCCACCCACCGCCGGTGCGCCAACGATCAGCGCGGCGATCGGCAGGTTGTTGGTCACCGGCAGCGTCACCAGCAGCTTGGCGTCGACCCGGTCGGCCACCATGTCCAGCGTGCCGTTGAGTTCCAGGTTGCTCGACGGCCCGGTCAGGGTAATGGGTTCGCGGGTCACGTACACACCGTCGCTCGCCACCAGCAGCCCCTTGACCCGGTCGTAGCTCAGCCCCTTGCCGAACAGGTCGGAGAAGTCCAGGCGCAAGCGTCGGCCGATGGAGTTGAAGTTCAGCAGGCCAAATACCCGCAACGCCTGGGCGCTGCCTTCCACTTCGACAAACTGGCCCTTGCTCAGCGACGCGTCGAGGCTGCCGGAAAAACGCTTGGTGGCAACCCACGCCGGCGAGCCGGGCCAGCGGCCATCGACATCCAGGCGGAAGGTCTGGCTGGTCACACTCGGGGCATAACCCCAGTTCTTGAGTACGTCGCCCAGGTTCTTGCCGCTGATACGGCCCTTGTACCAACTGCTGGTGGAACCGGGCGCGCCTTCCCAACCACCACTGCCGTTCAACACCATGCCCTTGAGGCCCATGTCCAGATCGTTCAGCGCGATGCCCTTGGCGGTCGGTCGCACTTTCAGCGACCACGCACCGATGAGATCAGGGCCCTGGAACAGTTTGTCGATGGCAATATCCATGGCCGGGATTTTGCCGGGATCGACCGACGCCAACGGGTCCGGAGAGTTTTCATCCGCCTGGACCGTCGGGTCTGTGGCCGGCAGGCGCACATAATCGAGCTTGATACCAATCGGGGCGGCCTTTGCGTCCGGCAGGCTGACATTGCCCTTGGCCTGCTGGCTGTCCAGCCGCAAGGCCCAGGCGTCCGGCTTGCGGTCCAGTTGCACCGATGCCTGGTCCAGGGTCGTGCCCATGGCCGTGAGCTTGCCGACGGTCAGATCGACGCTGCTGAGCAGTTGCTTGGCACTGCCGCCCGGATCCTGGCCCGCGTACTTGTTCACCAGGTCCTGCCAGGGACTTACGTCCAGTTCCGACAGTGTGCCGCGCAATCGCAGCCCCTTGGCCCCGGGCAGAACAGCATCGCCGGCACCCAGCAACAATTCGCCACGACCGTCGGCGAATTTGCCGCTCGGCGCGGCGTAAGTGAAACTGGCCAGGTCGCCATAATCGACCCAGTAACGCCGCTCCGGCCCTTGCAGGGTCATGCGAAACACCGTGTCGCGCCCGACATCGGCGGCCATGCCGAAGGGTGCCGGCAGGTCCACCGCCACGCCCTTGAGGTTGGAACTGACCGACAACTGGCTGTCGGCGCCGTCGAGGATCACTTGCAACTGGTAGGGCACGACACCGGATACCGGCAACGGCTGGGTGACATTCAGCCAACTGGTGAGTTTCTTGATCTCCACCTGCCCGGACGCCGCGACTCGTGTGTTGAGCGCTCCGGCGCGGCCTTCGGCGAAAATCTGTGCGGTCACGGGCCGGTCGAATGCCCGGGCACTGATGCCCTTGCCGCTCAAGCCCTTGTTGCTGTCGAAGCGGAAATCGCCCTTGAGTTGGGTCAGTTCCAGTACCGGCTCGCTGAGCTTGAGACGGGCCTTGTCGGTGGCGAAGTCCACCAGGATCTTCGGTTGCTCGCCTTTGACCAGGGGAATGTCGAGCTTGACGCTGCCTCGCAGGTCGCCCTCGCCTTCCCAGCCGGCGAATGTCTCGGCGGTCCCGATCGGCGCGGTCTGGAGGATTTTCAGACCGTCGCCCAGTCCGCCGGCGAACCCGCCGTCGAGAAACAGATGAACACTCTGCCCGCTGGGTACATGGGGAATGTTCACCGAAACATCCTTGACCTGGGTATCGAGCAATTGTCCCTGGCTGGCGAAGATGCGCACGCCACTGTCTTCGACGAAGACATCGCCGCTGACCTTGCTGACCGAAGGCCAGCCCGGCTGGAACGCCAGTTCGGCGTCATGCACCTTGAAAAACAGGCTGATGCTGCGCGCCGCATCCTCGGCACCGTGATTGAGCGAGCCTTGATACTGGAAAAAGCCCTCGTCCACCGCGCCCTTGACGATGGCCGTGCGCAGCCACTCATCCAGCGCCGGGCTGAGGACCGCCGGCAGGTACTTGGCGGTGTAGCGTCCGTCACCGTCCACCAGGCCGACCCGCAGGTCCATGTAGTCTTCCTGGCTGTGGTCGAAATGCAGGCGGATCAGGAAGTCGCCGGCAATCCGGCCCTCCTCGCCCAGCACCTTCAGATACGGCGCGATCAGGGTGAAGCCTTGCTTGTCGAGCTTCCAGGTCAGCCGGGCGTTGGCCTGCAGGTACTGCCAGGGCTTGGCGAAGATCGGATCCAGATGCAGGGAAAAATCCTTGCTGTCCATGCGCAGCTCGCCGCCACCGAGGTCGCCGCTCAGGCTCCCCGATACATTGCGCGCAGCCGGGGCGCCGCGATAGGCATCAAAGCCCACTGTGTCCAGGTTGGTGGCGAAGCTGATTTTCTGGTCCCCGGTGTTCTGCGGCCGGTAGTCCAGCAACACGTTGCGCAGGGCACCGGTCACCTTGAGACGGTCGATGGTCTTCGCCAGGCCCTCGGGCAACGGCGCCAGGGCATTGAGCAAAGGCGTCAGCGGGGTCAAGTCGAGGCGATCGGCCTGCAGGTGCCAGCGCTCCTCGGACTTTTCGGTGGCAGCACTCTGTTGCAGTTGCAGGCGCGATTCCCAGCGGGTTTCGCCCAGGTTCATCGCCAGGGAATCGAAGGTCGCGGTAAATCCCTGGTCGCCACGCTGGAAATATCCATTGAGCGCCAGGTTATGGATCTGCACCGGCTTGCGCTCAGCGTAGGCACCCAGGATGTCAGGGGCGTTCAAGCGCATGGCCGCGCTTTGCACCGTACCGTCCCCCCAACTCAGCCAGAACTCGCCACCGGCCTTGATCCGGGAAAAATTCCATTGTTGGGTCAGGCGTTTCGGCAGCCATTTGGACCAGTCGCTTTGCGGCAGGCTCAGGTACGCATCGGCCTGGCCATTCTTCCAATCACTGGCGCGGATACGGGTACGCAGGTTGATCGCCACGGGCTGACCGTCAGGCAGGGTCAAGCGCATGTCCAGCCGTTGGCGGGTGGCGCCGGTGCGCAGGCTCAAACCGACGTAGGTGAGGGTCAGCGGTGGTTGCTCGACAGGTTGCAAAGTCACCTGGCTATCGAGCAGCGAGAACTTGGAAACCAACTGCATGCGTTCGAGCAATTGCTGCGGATCGAGGGGCTGGTCGTCCTTCACCGGCAGGCCTTCCAGGGCCCACTTGCCGTCGGCGCCCTCCTTGAGGCTGATCTTCAGGCCGCTGACTTCCAGGTGGGCGATGCGCACCTGACGTGCCAGCAAGCTCTCCCATAGGTCAGGCACGGCTCGCACCTGGTCCAGGTGCAAGGCGTTGGGGCCTTCGCCGACCACCACGTCGCGCGCCGCCAGGATGGGCGCCAGGGCGCTCCAGCTACCGTCGAGGCTGCCGATGTGCACAGGCATGCCCAAGGCGACGCTGGCCTGGGTCTCGGCCTCGGCGCGGTATTCGGCCACCAGCGGGACCAGCTCACGACCGAGGCTGACGTACAACGCCAGCAGCACCAGCAGCAGCGCACACAATCCCAGCCCCCAGCGAGTCAGCGCCGCCAAAATGCGTGTCAGACGCTCCATGTCAGTGGGCTCCCCTGGCAAAGACAATCAAATCCGCGGGCCCGCCGCTTCCCAAGCTCTTCAGAGCAGCACCACGTCGTATTGTTCCTGGGAATACATGGTTTCCACCTGGAAGCGAATCGTGCGTCCGATAAACGCTTCCAGCTCCGCGACATTGCCTGACTCCTCGTCGAGCAGGCGATCCACCACTTTCTGGTTCGCCAACACTCTATAGCCAGTCGCCTGATAGGCGCGTGCCTCCCGGAGGATTTCCCGGAAGATTTCGTAACACACGGTTTCCGGGGTCTTGAGCTTGCCGCGGCCCTGGCAACTGCTGCACGGCTCGCACAGCACCTGTTCGAGGCTTTCACGGGTGCGCTTGCGGGTCATCTGCACCAGGCCCAGCTCGGTGATACCGATGATGTTGGTCTTGGCGTGGTCGCGTTCGAGTTGTTTTTCCAGGGTCCGCAGCACCTGGCGCTGGTGCTCCTCATCTTCCATGTCGATGAAGTCGATGATGATGATCCCACCCAGGTTGCGCAGGCGCAGTTGCCGGGCGATGGCGGTGGCGGCTTCCAGGTTGGTCTTGAAGATGGTTTCTTCCAGGTTGCGATGGCCGACGAACGCCCCGGTGTTGACGTCGATGGTGCTCATGGCCTCGGCCGGATCCACCACCAGGTAGCCGCCGGACTTGAGCGGCACCTTGCGCTCCAGGGCTTTCTGGATTTCGTCCTCGACGCCGTACAGGTCGAAAATCGGCCGTTCACCAGGGTAATGCTCGAGGCGGTCGGCGATTTCCGGCATCAGTTCGGCGACGAACTGCGTGGTTTTCTGGAAGGTTTCCCGGGAGTCGATGCGGATTTTCTCGATCTTGGGGCTGACCAGGTCGCGCAAGGTCCGCAGCGCCAGGCCCAGGTCTTCGTAGATCACGCTGGGGGTGGCGATGGTCTTGATCTGCGCGGCGATCTGGTCCCAAAGCCTGCGCAGGTAGCGGATGTCCATGAGGATCTCATCAGCCCCGGCCCCTTCGGCGGCGGTGCGCAGGATGAACCCACCGGCTTCCTTGATGCCTTCTTTTTCCACGCAGTCGCTGACCACCTGCTTGAGGCGCTCGCGCTCGGCTTCGTCTTCGATCTTCAGGGAAATACCGACATGGGCGGTGCGCGGCATGTACACCAGGTAGCGCGACGGAATCGACAGTTGCGTGGTCAGGCGCGCGCCCTTGGAGCCGATGGGGTCCTTGGTGACCTGAACCACCAGGCTCTGGCCTTCATGCACCAGCGCGCTGATGCTCTCCACGGCCGGTCCTTCGCGCATGGAAATTTCCGACGCATGGATGAATGCCGCACGGTCCAGGCCGATGTCGACGAAGGCCGCCTGCATGCCCGGCAGCACCCGCACCACCTTGCCTTTATAGATATTGCCGACGATGCCACGCTTTTGCGTGCGCTCGACGTGGACCTCTTGCAGAACACCGTTTTCAACCACCGCCACGCGCGATTCCATCGGCGTGATGTTGATCAGGATCTCTTCACTCATGGCAGGGTCTCGTTCAGGCATGTTCACGATTATGGCCGCATCAAGTCAGACGGCGCTCAGCGCGCGTTCAAGGTTTGCCAACAGGGTATGCCGAAATGGCCCAGTAGTTCTGCGGTTTCGCACAGCGGCAGGCCGACCACGGCTGAATAACTGCCTTCAAGCCCGGCGACGAACACCGCGCCCAGCCCTTGAATACCATAGCCGCCGGCCTTGTCCCGGGGTTCACCGCTGGCCCAGTAGGCCGCCGCTTCCTGTTCCGTGATCGAACGAAAACGCACCAGGCTGCGCACAACGCGGGATTCACAACGCTGCCCATCCAGTAGGGCAATGGCGGTCAATACTTCATGTTCGCGACCGGACAGGCTCAAGAGCATCGTCATTGAGTCGGCCTGGTCCACGGGTTTGCCGAGAGTTCGCCCGTCCAGTACCACAGCGGTATCGGCGCCCAGCACGCAGCCATCCATGCCGGCGTCCAGGGCTCGTCGCCCCGCCTCGGCCTTGCCGCGCGCCAGGCGCTCGACATAGGCCGAAGGGGTTTCGTGGTCCAGGGGCGTTTCGTCGATGTCCGCACCGATGGCGGTAAAGGGCACGCCGATCTGCGTGAGCAGTTCACGCCGACGCGGCGAGCCTGAGGCGAGGTAAAGCGGTTTCATCAAGACATCTCCCTAACGCTACCGGCTTTTGTGGCCAAAGATTGCTCCCGCCAGGCTACGCCGTAGGAGCTGACGAGCGGAGCGAGGCTGCGATCTTGTCCCAGACAATTGAGTCGCAAGCGAAAGATCAAGATCAAAAGATCGCAGGCTTCGCCAGCTCCTACAGAACCCTCTGGCCACAGGGATGTGAGTCATCAAAAAAAGGTAGATATCCTGACCGAATCAGTTGATTTTGAAACGCAGGCGCAGGCCACGCAAACCGAAGCTGACCCAGGGCCAGAGCAAGGCACTGACCAGGGCTGGCAACACCAATGCCAGGGTCGGCTGGCGATTGCCGGTCAGCGCGCTGAGCCACAATTGCACCAGTTGCGCCAGGCCGAAGATCACCAGGATCACCAGGCACTGCTGCCACATGGGGAACATCCGCAGGCGTTGTTGCAGCGACAGCACCAGGAAGGTAATCAGCGTCAGGATCAGCGCGTTCTGCCCCAGCAGCGTGCCATAAAGCACATCCTCGGCCAGGCCCAGGCACCAAGCGGTGACCATGCCAACCTTGTGCGGCAAGGCCAGCGCCCAGAAGGCCAGCAACAGGGCCAGCCACAGTGGGCGCAGGATTTCCATGAACTGCGGCAGCGGCGAAACGCTGAGCAACAGGCCGATGGCGAAGGTCAGCCAGACCATCCAGCCGTTACCGGATTGGGTACTGCTCATTCTTCTCGTGCTCCCCTGGGGGCTGGCGCGGTGGCCGGCGTGGAGGCTGGCGGTTTGGCGGCGGGCCGGGCTGGCTGAGCAGGCTGCGCGGCGGGCGCGTGGGTGGCCGAGCGGGTCGGTTTCACAGCAGGCGCGGCGGGCGCGGTGGCCGGGGTTGCCGCCGGCGTGGTGGCCGGAGCCGCCGTCGCGGGTGCGGGCACGGGTGGTTTTGGCACCGTGGCAGGCACAGGCGCAGGCGTTGCTGTCGCCGGGGTAGCCGACTCGCCGCCCTGGCGGTCCTGGGCTTCCTGGGCCACGGCGGCGTCGTTGGCACGCTCTTCGGGCGTACGGTTGTCGCTGAATACCAGCAGCAGGTAACGGCTGCGATTCAATGCAGCCGTCGGCACCGCGCGAACGATGGCAAACGGCTGGCCGGAGTCATGGATGACTTCCTTGACCGTCGCTACCGGATAACCGGCCGGGAAACGCTGGCCAAGACCGGAGCTGACCAGCAGGTCGCCTTCCTTGATATCGGCGGTATCGGCCACATGCCGCAGTTCCAGGCGTTCCGGGTTGCCGGTGCCGCTGGCAATCGCGCGCAAGCCGTTGCGATTGACCTGCACGGGAATGCTGTGGGTGGTATCGGTCAGCAGCAACACCCGAGAGGTGTAGGGCATCAACTCCACCACCTGGCCCATCAGGCCCCGCGCATCGAGCACCGGCTGGCCGAGGACGACGCCGTCGCGCTCACCCTTGTTGATGATGATGCGGTGGGTGAAGGGGTTGGGGTCCATGCCGATCAACTCGGCCACTTCGACCTTCTCGTTGACCAGCGCCGAAGAGTTGAGCAACTCGCGCAGCCGCACGTTCTGCTCGGTGAGGGCCGCCAGCTTCTGCATGCGCCCCTGCAACAGCAGGTTTTCGGTCTTGAGTTTTTCGTTTTCAGCGACCAGTTCGGTCCGGCTGCCAAACTGGCTGGCCACACCTTGCCACAAGCGCTGCGGCAAGTCGGTGATCCAGTAGGATTCCATCAACACCAGCGACATCTGGCTGCGTACAGGCTTGAGCAGCGTGAAGCGGGCATCGACCACCATCAGCGCGACCGAGAGCACGGTCAGCACCAGCAGGCGCACACCCAATGAGGGGCCTTTGGCGAAAAGCGGTTTAATAGGCCGCTCCTCCCAGGCAAATGTTTTCTTTATTCATACGGCATCAAACCGGCCTGGATACGAATGACAGAAGATAAACGCCAACGGGCAGCACTGCAAAGTGCTGCCCGGGAGCGAACAACATAGACGATCCCGCCAACTTATTCGCTGGAGAGCAGGTCCATGGTGTGCTTGTCCATCATTTCCAATGCACGGCCACCGCCGCGTGCAACGCAGGTCAACGGGTCTTCGGCAACGATCACCGGTAGGCCGGTTTCCTGGGCCAGCAGCTTGTCGAGGTCACGCAGCAGCGCGCCACCACCGGTCAGCACCAGGCCGCGCTCGGCGATGTCCGACGCCAGTTCCGGCGGCGACTGCTCCAGGGCGCTCTTGACGGCCTGGACGATGGTCGCCAGCGACTCTTGCAGCGCTTCGAGCACTTCGTTGGAGTTGAGGGTAAAGGCCCGTGGAACGCCTTCGGCCAGGTTGCGACCGCGTACGTCGACTTCACGTACTTCACCGCCCGGGTAGGCCGTGCCGATTTCCTGCTTGATGCGCTCGGCGGTGGATTCGCCGATCAGGCTGCCGTAGTTGCGACGCACATAAGTGATGATCGCTTCGTCGAAACGGTCGCCGCCCACACGTACGGATTCGGCGTAGACCACACCGTTGAGGGAGATCAGCGCGATTTCAGTGGTACCGCCACCGATGTCGACGACCATCGAGCCGCGGGCTTCTTCCACCGGCAGGCCGGCACCGATGGCAGCGGCCATTGGCTCTTCGATCAGAAACACTTCACGGGCACCGGCACCGAGGGCCGATTCACGGATAGCGCGACGCTCTACCTGGGTGGACTTGCATGGAACGCAGATCAGCACACGAGGGCTGGGCTGCAGGAAGCTGTTTTCGTGAACCTTGTTGATGAAGTACTGCAGCATCTTTTCGCAGACACTGAAGTCGGCGATCACGCCGTCCTTCATTGGGCGAATGGCCGCGATGTTGCCCGGTGTACGGCCCAGCATGCGCTTGGCTTCCGTACCGACAGCCACGACACTTTTCTGGTTACCGTGGGTGCGGATGGCCACGACCGAGGGTTCATTCAGGACGATACCGCGCTCGCGCACGTAAATAAGGGTGTTGGCAGTGCCCAGGTCAATGGAAAGATCGCTGGAAAACATGCCACGCAGTTTCTTGAACATGGGAAAGGGACCCTAGGCAACGCGTGGGTAAAAAAGTGCGGCAAACTCTAACAACGACAGGGATTTTGGGCAAGGCGCCAATATGTTAAATTGGCCGCTTTTCTGTGCACCAAACCCCGAAATCGCGGCCGTAAGACCGTAGAAATGCGGTAGTGTTCCGACAATCTAACACACGGACAGACTGCGTCCGTTTTGTTTTCCACTGGAGAATCCCATGGCGCTTGAACGCTCCGACGTGGAAAAAATCGCTCATCTGGCCTGTCTGGGCCTCAATGAAGCCGATCTTCCACACATCACTTCTGCCCTGAACAGCATTCTGGGGCTGGTCGACGAGATGCAGGCGGTCAATACCGACGGTATCGAACCACTGGCTCACCCACTGGAAGCCAGCCAGCGCCTGCGCGCCGACGTCGTGACCGAGTCCAATCACCGCGAGGCCTACCAGTCCATCGCACCAGCGGTCGAAAACGGCCTGTACCTGGTTCCGAAAGTCATCGACTAAAGGGAAAGAGCCTCTCATGCATCACATGACCCTGGCCGAGATCGCCCGCGGACTCGCCGATAAAAAGTTTTCTTCCGAAGAGCTGACCCAGGTCCTGCTGGCGCGCATCGCCCAGCTCGACCCGCAGCTCAACAGTTTCATCAGCCTCACCCAAGAGCTGGCCCTGAGCCAGGCCAAGGCCGCCGACGCCCGGCGCGCCAACGGTGAAACCGGTGCCCTGCTCGGTGTGCCAATTGCCCACAAGGACTTGTTCTGCACCCAGGGCATCCGCACCAGCTGCGGCTCGAAGATGCTCGACAACTTCAAGGCGCCGTACGATGCCACCGTGGTCGCCAAGCTGGCCGCCGCCGGCACCGTGACCTTGGGCAAGACCAACATGGACGAATTCGCCATGGGCTCGGCCAACGAGTCGAGCTACTACGGCGCGGTGAAAAACCCGTGGAACCTGGAACACGTACCGGGCGGCTCGTCCGGTGGTTCCGCCGCCGCCGTGGCCGCGCGCCTGCTGCCGGCCGCCACCGCCACCGACACCGGCGGCTCGATTCGCCAACCGGCGGCGTTCACCAACCTCACTGGCCTCAAGCCCACCTACGGCCGCGTCTCGCGCTGGGGCATGATCGCCTACGCCTCCAGCCTCGACCAGGGTGGCCCGCTGGCGCGCACCGCCGAAGACTGCGCGATCCTACTGCAAGGCATGGCCGGCTTCGACCCGAACGACTCCACCAGCATCGATGAGCCAGTGCCGGACTACAGCGCCAGCCTCAACGGCTCGCTGCAGGGCCTGCGCATCGGCGTGCCGAAGGAATACTTCAGCGCCGGCCTCGACCCACGCATCGCCGAACTGGTCCATAACAGCGTCAAGGAGCTGGAGAAGCTCGGCGCGGTCATCAAGGAAATCAGCCTGCCGAACATGCAGCACGCAATTCCCGCGTACTACGTGATCGCCCCGGCTGAAGCGTCCTCGAACCTGTCGCGTTTCGACGGCGTGCGCTTCGGCTATCGCTGCGAGAACCCGGAAAACCTGATCGACCTGTACAAGCGCTCCCGTGGCGAAGGCTTCGGTGCCGAAGTGCAGCGCCGGATCATGGTCGGCGCCTACGCGCTGTCCGCCGGCTACTACGACGCCTACTATCTCAAGGCGCAGAAAATCCGTCGCCTGGTGAAGAACGACTTCATGGCCGCCTTCAACGAGGTCGACATCATCCTCGGCCCGACCACGCCGAACCCGGCCTGGAAGCTCGGCGCCAAGAACAGCGACCCGGTCGCCGAGTACCTGGAAGACGTCTACACCATCACCGCCAACCTCGCCGGCTTGCCGGGCCTGTCCATGCCGGCCGGTTTCGTCGATGGCCTGCCAGTGGGCGTGCAGTTGCTCGCGCCGTATTTCCAGGAAGGCCGCCTGCTCAACGTGGCTCACCAGTATCAGTTGAACACTGACTGGCACACCCGCACCCCAACCGGCTTCTGAGGAGAAACACATGCAATGGGAAGTCGTGATCGGGCTGGAGATTCATACCCAGCTCACCACCCGGTCGAAAATCTTTTCCGGTAGCTCCACCACGTTCGGCTCCGAGCCCAACACCCAGGCCAGCCTGGTCGACCTGGGCATGCCCGGCGTTCTGCCGGTGCTCAACGCCGAAGCGGTGCGCATGGCGGTGATGTTCGGCCTGGCGATTGACGCCGAGATCGGCCAGCACAACGTGTTCGCCCGCAAGAACTACTTCTACCCGGACCTGCCCAAGGGCTACCAGATCAGCCAGATGGAATTGCCGATCGTTGGCAAGGGCCACCTGGACATCGCCCTGGAAGACGGCACGGTCAAGCGCGTCGGCATCACCCGGGCACACCTGGAAGAAGACGCCGGCAAGAGCCTGCACGAAGAATTCAACGGCGCCACCGGCATCGACCTGAACCGCGCCGGCACGCCGCTGCTGGAAATCGTTTCCGAGCCGGACATGCGCAGCGCCAAGGAAGCCGTGGCCTACGTCAAGGCGATCCACGCATTGGTGCGCTACCTGGGCATCTGCGATGGCAACATGGCCGAAGGCTCGCTGCGCTGCGACTGCAACGTGTCGATCCGGCCCAAGGGCCAGGTCGAATTCGGCACCCGCTGCGAGATCAAGAACGTCAACTCGTTCCGCTTCATCGAGAAGGCGATCAACAGCGAGATCCAGCGCCAGATCGAACTGATCGAGGACGGCGGCAAGGTCATCCAGCAGACGCGCCTGTACGACCCGAACAAGGACGAGACCCGTCCGATGCGCAGCAAGGAAGAAGCCAACGACTACCGTTACTTCCCCGACCCGGACCTGCTGCCGGTGGTCATCGAGAACTCGTTCCTCGACGAGGTGCGCGCCACCCTGCCGGAACTGCCACCACAGAAACGCGAGCGCTTCCAGGCGCAATTCGGGCTGTCGAGCTATGACGCCAACGTCCTGGCCACCAGCCGCGAACAGGCCGATTACTTCGAGAAAGTCGTGAGCATCGGCGGCGACGCCAAGCTGGCGGCCAACTGGGTGATGGTGGAACTGGGCAGCCTGTTGAACAAGCAGGGCCTGGAAATCGACCAGTCGCCGGTCTCGGCCGAGCAACTGGGCGGCATGCTGGTGCGGATCAAGGACAACACCATTTCCGGCAAGATCGCCAAGATGGTGTTCGAAGCCATGGCCAATGGTGAAGGCAGCGCCGACGAGATCATCGAGAAGCGCGGCTTGAAGCAGGTCACCGACACCGGCGCCATTTCCGCCGTGCTCGATGAAATGCTCGCGGCCAACGCCGAGCAGGTCGAACAGTACCGTGCGGCAGACGAAGCCAAGCGTGGCAAGATGTTCGGCTTCTTCGTCGGCCAGGCCATGAAAGCCTCCAAGGGCAAGGCCAACCCGCAACAGGTCAACGAACTGCTCAAAAGCAAGCTCGAGGGCTGACTTATCGACGGTGATCGTTCCCACGCTCTGCGTGGGAACGCCTCACTGGACGCTCCGCGTCCGCTTTTTGTGACGCAGAGCGTCACGGGCTGCATTCCCACGCAGAGCGTGGGAACGATCATGGGGTCATCGAATGAAGCGTCTCCTCGGCGCCTGCGCCCTGCTGTCCCTGTTGGCCGGTTGCGCCAGCCAGAGCGGGACGGTCGATCCACACGGCTACGACCAGACCGGCGTCGCCTCTTATTACGGTGCCAGGCACCATGGCAAGCGCACCGCCAGCGGCGAGCGTTTCAACCAGAATGGCCTGACCGCCGCCCATCGCCAGTTGCCGTTCGGCACCCGGGTGAAAGTCACCAACCTGAAAAACAATGACAGCGTGGTGGTTCGTATCAATGACCGCGGCCCGTATACTCGTGGCCGTTTGATCGACGTGTCCCGCGAAGCCGCCGAGCAACTGGGCATGTTGCGCAGCGGCACCGCACGGGTGCGCGTGCAAGCCCTCGACGATTGATAGACGGAGCCCGGCCATTTCCCTACTCACCGCCCTACCGCTGCTGAGCCTGATCGAATTGTTCGGCGCCCTGCTGTTGCTCATCGGCGGTGCCGAACTGCTGGTACGCGCCGCCGTGGGCCTGGCGGCACGCTTGCAGGTTCGGCCGCTGATCATCGGCCTGAGCGTCGTCGCGCTCGGCAGCAGCGCCCCACAAATGGCCGTCAGCCTGCAGGCGACCCTGGCGCAAAACGCCGACATCGCCGTGGGCAGCGTGATCGGCAGCAGCATCTTCAACATCCTCGTCACCCTTGGGCTGTCGGCGCTGATCATTCCGTTGCGCGTGTCACGCCAACTGGTGCGCCTGGACATCCCGCTGATGATCGGTGCCAGCCTGCTGGTGTTCGTGCTGGCCTGGAACGAAGAACTGACCCGGCTGGACGGCATATGGCTGCTGCTGGGCCTGGCGGTGTACCTGGGCCTGTTGCTGCGCCAGTCGCGGCACTCGGGAAGGCCGCACACGGTGGGTATCGAGGTGACCCGGGGGTCGTGGCCCAAGAGCCTGGCGATGATCGTGCTGGGCTTGGCAATGCTGGTTTTCGCCGGGCACCTGCTGCTGGGCGCGGCGGTGGAAGTGGCGACGGACCTGGGGCTTTCGGAGCGCATCATCGGCCTGACCATTGTCGCCGTCAGCACCTCGCTGCCGGAGCTCGCCACCTCGTTGATCGCCGCCCTGCGCGGCCAACGGGACATTGCGGTGGGCAACGTCATCGGCAGCAACCTGTTCAACCTGCTCGGGGTATTGGGCATAACCGCCCTCGCCGCCCCCACGCCACTGTCGGTCTCACCGAACGCCCTGGATTTCGACCTGCCGGTGATGCTCGGCGTGGCGGTGCTGTGCCTGCCGGTGTTTTATTCCGGGTATCGTGTCACCCGCGCCGAAGGCTTGCTGTTGCTGGGTTTGTACCTGGCCTATGGGCTACACGTGGTGTCCTTCACCACCGGCATGCCCCTGGCCGGCCAACTGGAACGGCTGATGCTGTTCTATGTGCTGCCGGCCCTGCTCGCGTTTTTGCTGTTCACCTCCCTGCGCGCCTGGCGCCGCCAACACCACAAGAGGGATTTGCCATGACCGACACTCCAAAGACCGGCCTGGACATGCGTCGCCAGGTCATGGGCGACGCATTCGTCGACCGCGCCCTGGGCAACGCCACCGAGTTCACCCAGCCATTGCAGGACTTCGTCAACGAACATGCCTGGGGCAGCGTCTGGAGCCGCGACGGCTTGCCGCTGAAGACCCGCAGCCTGATCACCCTGGCCGCCCTCACTGCCCTCAAGTGCCCGCAGGAACTCAAAGGCCACGTGCGTGGCGCGCTGAACAACGGCTGTACGGTGGAAGAGATTCGCGAGGCATTGCTGCATTGCGCGGTGTACGCGGGCGTGCCGGCGGCGATCGATGCGTTTCGGGCGGCGCAGGAAGTGATCGATAGCTATCAGAAGCCTGAATAAAAGCCTGAGCCTTGCAGTGGCAGGTCAGGCCTCTTCGCGAGCAAGCCCGCTCCCACATTAAACGCGCACACCCAATGATAATGTGGAGATGGACCTGTTCGCGAATGGCTCTTGAGGCCCAACCGCTAACCCCAGACTCGAGCGCTCTCAGCCTGGAAGAATTCCACACTGTGCGCTCCCAGGTAAGCTTGAGCGCGCCCCCTCAGCAAGACATTGCCTTCACTGTCCTTATCGCCGTAAACACTCACGAAAACCTTGCTTACCGAGCTCTGTTTTATCTGATCGAAGATGTGCCGGTCATTGTCATCGAACGAATGCCCGTAGATAAACAACACCCCTTGCAACCGGCCCAATCGCTCAAAACAATAACTGAGATAGGGGTTGTGTTGGATTCTGACCTTCTTTCGCTCATGTGTAGGTTCTGAGACAAAGGTGGGGAACTTCCTGTTTTCCATGTTCCATTTCACTTGCTCAATGATCGACTCGCCCTGATCTGAACACGCGTGTTTTCGAATACCGCCCAGGGTGTCGTAAATGTGTAGCCCGCCATGGAGGAAATGAACATTCTGGCTTTCAGGCCCCTCCCATGGCCCGCCTCGAAACCCGTCGTCGGTGTTGTATTCCGGCTCGAGACCAAACTGGTTTCTCGCCCAATAAAACAACAAGTCATAATTAAGCGTGAACACATTGCTGAAGGGCTTGAGAAATTTCCTCACCGAAACATATTGCTCATCCGTCACGTCTCGAGGCAATGCCGGGTGGGTGGCCGATATCACCTCTATCAGAGCGTTTTTGATGGCTTCCTGATCAGCCTTGATCGCGTTGATCAGATCCGGGTCGGCATTGTAGATCCTGAGGATATCTTCCGCGGCGATCAGCCGTTTCATGACTTTCTCAAAATCATATGTGTTGAACGTATCGAAGATACGTCGGATCACCCGATGCCTTTCGCCGAAGTGCGCGCTGGAAAACAGACTCTTGTAACTGAAAACATCTTTGTTCCAGGCTTGAGAAAACCCATTTGCCAACAAAATGGAACGCTTGCCGCTGTAATCGACGAAGGAAAAAGCCTCTTCGAAAGTGATCATATAGTCTTCCTTGTGTTGGTCTGATGAAGTCCCGACACAATGATACCAATGAGCCACCACCCTTAACCATCCAGAAGGTCGCAGGCTAGATCCACCCACCCCACTGCAACACAAAGATCCCCAGGTTGGTGGTGATCGCCGCCATCAGCGTGGTGATGACGATGATCGCCGCCGCCAGTTCATGGTTGCCATCGGCCGCGCGGGCCATGACGTAACTGGCGGCCGCGGTGGGGCTGCCGAAGTACAGGAACAGGATCCCCAGCTCCGCCCCGCGAAAGCCCCAGAGCCACGCACCGAGGGTGGCCAGCAGCGGCAGCCCGACCATCTTCACCAGGCTCGAACTCAGGGCCATCTTGCCGCTCTTGCGCAAGGCCGCCAGCGACAGCGTGCCGCCGATGCAGATCAACGCCAGGGGCAAGGTCATTTGCGACAGGTACTTGGCCGAGGTCTCGAACCAGTTCGGCAGGCCGATGTGCCAATAGGCGAACGGCGCGGCGACGATCACGCTGATGATCAGCGGGTTGCTGATCACGCTCTTGCAGATGCTCCACGGGTCAGACTTGATCACCGGGCTGTAGACCGCCAGCACGATGGTCGACAAGGTGTTGTAGAACAGGATCACCAGCGCCGCGAGAATCGCCCCCAGGGAAATCCCGTAGTCGCCATACATGCTCGCGGCCAGCGCCAGGCCGATGACCCCGTTATTGCCGCGAAACGCACCTTGGGTATAGATGCCGCGATCTTCGCGCGGGCAACGCCAGATCGCCCAGCCCCAGGCCATCGCGAAGCTCACCAGGGTAGCGATGGAAAAATAGATCAGCAGGTCGGGCTGCAACGCCGCATGCAGGTCGGCATGCAGGATGCCGAGGAACAACAGCGCCGGCATGGTGACGTTGAACACCAGGGACGAGGCGATGTGGATGAAGTTGTCGTTGATCCAGTTGATGCGCTTGAGCAACACCCCCAAAAACAACATGGCAAACACCGGCGCGGTGATGTTCAGGGTTTCGAGGAAAATTGCCAGCATGCCGGGGACCTTGAGAGGGGCGTCGTTAGGTGGCTAATGATAAGCCACTTTCCCACTGATCGTTCCCACGCTCTGCGTGGGAATGCAGCCAGGGACGCTCCGCGTTCCAAGAATCGAACGCGGAGCGTCCGTTGAGGCATTCCCACGCGGAGCGTGGGAACGATCAATCGCTACACCCCAAGGCCAGGATCAGGTGATCGGCGCAGGGTTGAACAACGTGATGTCGTTGTACAGCTTGTGCCGCTCGGCCCAGGTCTGCTTCTTGCCGCTGGCCACGTCCAGGTAGTAGTGGAACAGCTCCCAACCCAGCTCCTCAATGGTCGCGCGTCCGGTGGCGATCCGGCCGGCGTCGATGTCGATCAGGTCCGGCCAGCGCTGGGCCAGTTCGGTGCGGGTCGAGACCTTCACCACCGGCGCCATGGCCAAGCCGTACGGCGTGCCGCGGCCGGTGGTGAACACGTGCAGGTTCATCCCCGCCGCCAGTTGCAGCGTGCCGCAGACAAAGTCACTGGCCGGCGTGGCGCAGAAGATCAGGCCCTTTTGCTTGAAGCGCTCGCCCGGACCCAGCACGCCATTGATCGCGCTGCTGCCGGACTTGACGATCGAGCCCAGGGACTTTTCAACGATGTTCGACAGCCCGCCCTTCTTGTTGCCCGGCGTGGTGTTGGCACTGCGATCGGCCTCGCCCTTGGCCAGGTAGCGGTCGTACCAGTCCATTTCGCGCACCAGTTCCTGGGCGACCTCCTGGGTTTGTGCCCGAGAGGTCAGCAGGTAGATCGCATCGCGCACTTCGGTGACTTCGGAGAACATCACCGTCGCCCCGGCACGCAGCAGCAGGTCCGAGGCGTAGCCCAGCGCCGGGTTGGCGGTGATGCCGGAGAACGCATCGCTGCCGCCACACTGCATACCCAGGATCAGCTCCGAAGCCGGTACGGTTTCGCGACGGCGCTGGTCGAGTTTCTTCAGGCGGGTCTCGGCCAGTTCCATGATCTGCTCGATCATTTCGGTGAAACCGTGGCTGGAATCCTGCAAGCGATACAACCATGGCTCGCTGAGGTCCACCGAGCTGTCGCCTTCATGCATGACCTGACCGGCCTGCAATTTCTCGCAGCCCAGGCTGATCACCAGTGCCTCGCCCCCCAGGTTCGGGTTGCGCGCCAGGTTACGCACGGTACGAATCGGGATGTAGGCATCGGTGGCGGTGATCGCCACGCCACAGCCATAGCTGTGGGTCAGCGCCACCACGTCATCGACGTTCGGGTACTTGGGCAGCAGCTCATCCTTGATGCGCTTGACCGCATGGTCCAGCACCCCGGTCACGCACTGCACCGTGGTGGTGATGCCCAGGATATTGCGCGTGCCGACGGTACCGTCGGCGTTGCGGTAACCCTCGAAGGTGTAGCCCTCCAGCGGCGCATCGGCCACCGGCACGTCGGTAGACAGCGGCAAGCTGTCCAGCGGCGGCGCGGTGGGCATGCGCAACTGGTCTTCCTTGACCCAGCTGCCACGAGGGATCGGTTGCAGCGCGTAACCAATGACCTGGCCGTAGCGAATCACCTCGCCACCCTCGGGAATATCCTGCAGCGTGACCTTGTGGCTCTGCGGCACAAAGTCGACGGTGACCAGGCCGTCCGGGAACTCGGTCCCGGCCGGTACGCCCTGGTCATTGACGACGATCACCACGTTGTCCCGCTCGTGCAGGCGGATGTAACGCGGCGAATCGGCATGTTCAATCAGTTGCATGGACGCCGCTCCTTCAGGATTTAGCTTCAGACAGGCTGGAAAGTTCGGCATCCTTGGCCGCGGGTTCCTTGAGCACCACACGCTTGATCGGCCCGACGATGACCAGGTAGCTGAACACCGCCACCAGCGCGTTGCAACCGACGAACACCAGTGCCCACTTGAACGAACCGGTGGCGCTGATGATGTAGCCGATGACGATTGGCGTGGTAATCGATGCCAGGTTGCCGAAGGTATTGAACAAGCCACCACTCAAGCCGGCGATCTGTTTTGGCGACGTGTCGGAGACCACGGCCCAGCCCAGTGCGCCGACGCCTTTACCGAAGAAGGCCAGGGCCATGAAACCCACCACCATCCATTCGATGTCGACGTAGTTGCACGCCACGATGCTGCTGGACACCAGCAGGCCGGCGATGATCGGCGCCTTGCGGGCGAAGGTCAGCGAATGGCCCTTGCGCAGCAGGTAGTCGGAAATCACCCCGCCAAGAACGCCGCCGATGAAACCGCAGATCGCCGGCAAGGACGCGATGAAACCGGCCTTGAGGATGGTCATGCCGCGTTCCTGCACCAGGTACACCGGGAACCAGGTCAGGAAGAAGTAGGTGATGCCGTTGATGCAGTACTGGCCCAGGTACACGCCCAGCATCATGCGGTTGGTCAGCAGTTGGCGGATGTAATCCCACTTCGGACCGTCGCTTTTCTTATCCTTGCCCTTGCCCTTGTCCTGGTCCATGTCGACCATCGCACCATTGGCGGCGATGTGATTGAACTCGGCTTCGTTGATCATCGGGTGCTGACGCGGGCTGTGGATAATTTTCAGCCAGACCAGCGAGAACACGATGCCGATCACGCCCATCACGATGAACACATGCTGCCAGCCGAAGCGATAGACGATCCAACCCATCAGCGGCGCGAACAGCACCGTGGCGAAGTATTGCGCCGAGTTGAAAATCGCCGAGGCGGTGCCGCGTTCTGCGGTGGGGAACCAGGCGGCGACGATACGTGCGTTGCCCGGGAAGGACGGCGCTTCGGCCAGCCCAACCAGGAAGCGCAGCATGAACAGCGCAACCACGGCCGTGGACAGGCCGAATTCACCCACATAGCCTTGCAGCACGGTGAACAGCGACCAGGTGAAAATGCTCAAGGCATAGATTTTTTTCGAGCCGAAACGGTCGAGCAGCCAGCCGCCAGGAATCTGCCCGGCCACGTAGGCCCAGCCGAAAGCGGAGAAGATATAACCGAGGGTGACGGCATCGATGCCGAGGTCTTTTTGCAGGCTGGAGCCTGCGATGGCGATGGTGGCACGGTCGGCATAGTTGATCGTCGTCACCAAAAACAGCATGAGCAGGATCAAATAGCGGACGTGGGTCGGCTTGGTCTCTTGCATGTAATCTACTTCCACTATTTATTTTTATACGGGAAATCAATTTGTGCGGTCGGCACCGGTGCCCGGTGCCGACCGGTGTTGCGTTTTACGATCCGATGTAAGAGGTCTTCACCACGGTGTAGAACTCTTGCGCGTAGCGACCTTGCTCACGCGACCCATAGGACGAACCTTTGCGCCCGCCGAACGGCACGTGGTAATCCACGCCGGCGGTCGGCAGATTGACCATCACCATGCCCGCCTGGGAATGGCGCTTGAAGTGGTTGGCATACTTCAACGAGGTGGTGGCGATACCGGCGGACAGACCGAACTCGGTGTCGTTGGCCATCGCCAGTGCCGCCTCGTAGTCGGCCACGCGCACGACGTTGGCCACCGGCCCGAAGATCTCTTCGCGGCTGATGCGCATCGAAGCTTCGCTGTCGGCGAACAGGGTCGGTGCCAGGAAGTAACCTTCGGTGTCGCACGTTACCAGGCCGCCACCGCTGACCAACCGCGCACCTTCGCTCTGGCCGATGTCGATGTACTTCAAGTCCTGGCTGAGCTGGGCTTCGGAAACCACCGGGCCGATATCGGTGCCGGCCTTCAATGCATGGCCAACCTTGATCGACTGCATGCGCTCGGCCATGGCCTCGACGAACTTGTCATGGATGCCGGCGGTGACGATCAGGCGACTGGAGGCCGTGCAACGCTGGCCGGTGGAGTAGAACGCGCTCTGTACCGCCAGTTCGACGGCCTGCTTGAGGTCGGCGTCGTCGAGGATGATCTGCGGGTTCTTGCCGCCCATTTCCAACTGCACCTTGGCCTGGCGCGACACGCAGTTGACGGCGATCTGCCGCCCCACGCCCACCGAACCGGTAAAGCTGATGCCGTCGACCTTCGGGCTGTTGACCAGCACTTCGCCAACTACGCGGCCGCTGCCCATCACCAGGTTGAACGCACCGGCCGGGAAACCGGCGCGGGAAATGATCTCGGCCAGGGCCCAGGCGCAGCCCGGCACCAGTTCGGCAGGCTTGATCACCACGCAGTTGCCGTAGGCCAGGGCCGGGGCGATTTTCCACGCGGGAATGGCGATCGGAAAGTTCCACGGGGTGATCAGACCGACCACACCGAGGGCTTCGCGGGTCACTTCAACGTTGACGCCCGGGCGCACCGACGGCACGTAATCGCCCGACAGGCGCAGGCATTCACCGGCGAAGAACTTGAAAATGTTACCGGCGCGGGTCACTTCGCCGATGGCTTCGGGCAGGGTCTTGCCCTCTTCCCGGGCCAGCAGTTGGCCGAGTTCTTCACGGCGGGCGAGGATCTCGCTGCCGACTTTGTCCAGCGCATCGTGACGGGCCTGGATGCCCGAGGTCGACCAGGCCGGGAACGCGGCGCGGGCGGCTTCGATGGCGGCATTGACTTGCGCTGCGTCAGCCTTGGCGTATTCACCGATGACATCGGACAAGTCAGACGGGTTGATGTTGGTGCAATAGTCAGCACCGGCCACCCACTGACCGTTGATGTAGTTATCGAAACGCTTTGAATCTGCCACGGAGCTACTCCTTCTACAAAAGCGGTCTAGGAACGCAGAGCGTCCCTGGCTGCATTCCCACGCATAGTGTGGGAGCGATCGAGCCTTACGCAAAAAGCCGCTGATTGCTCAGCGGCCTTATCGGGTCTGTTACTGCTTGCCTTGCTTGTCGATCAGCGCGGCCAGGGCTTCGTATTCTTCTGGCAGCAGGTCGGTCAGCGGCGTGCGCACAGGACCTGCGTCATAGCCCACGATCTTCGCGCCAGCCTTGACGATGCTCACTGCGTAACCGGCCTTGCGGTTGCGGATGTCCAGGTAAGGCAGGAAGAAGTCGTCGATAATCTTGCCGACGGTCTCGTGATCGTCGCGGGCAATGGCGTGGTAGAAATCCATCGCGGTTTTCGGAATGAAGTTGAACACCGCCGAGGAGTAGACCGGCACGCCCAGGGCCTTGTAGGCCGCAGCGTAGACTTCAGCGGTCGGCAGGCCGCCCAGGTAGCTGAAACGATCGCCGAGGCGACGACGGATCGACACCATCAGTTCGATATCACCCAGGCCATCCTTGTAGCCGATCAGGTTAGGGCAGCGCTCGGCCAGTTGTTCCAGCAAAGTGGCATTCAGGCGGCAGACGTTGCGGTTGTACACCACCACGCCGATCTTCACCGATTTGCACACCGCTTCAACGTGGGCGGCAACGCCGTCCTGGCTGGCTTCGGTCAGGTAATGCGGCAGCAGCAACAGGCCCTTGGCACCCAGGCGCTCGGCTTCCTGAGCGTATTCGATGGCCTGGCGAGTGGCACCGCCAACACCGGCAAGGATTGGCACGCTGGTGGCGCAGGTATCGACGGCGGTCTTGATGACTTGGGAATACTCGCTGGCGGCCAGGGAGAAGAACTCACCGGTGCCGCCCGCTGCGAACAAGGCAGAGGCGCCATACGGGGCCAGCCACTCGAGGCGCTTGATGTAGCTGTCGCGATTGAAATCGCCTTGAGCAGTGAAATCGGTGACCGGGAACGACAGCAGGCCAGACGAGAGGATGGACTTCAGTTCTTGTGGATTCATTATTCGAACACCCTGGACGCAAATGATGTGTTGTAGGAAACGGTTCAGCTTCACGTGAAGTTGTAGGTCATCGTACAACTTAAAATATGAACGTCAACTGCATTTCGTCTTTTGTCGGGTGTCGGGGTTGAGGCGCTTGTCGCAGAACCTTGTAAATCGGGCCTTTGAGCAGGATGGAAAAGACTGATGAAACTCGCCGACCGAGCACCAGTACCGCTCATCGCCACTGTCAACTCTGTCAGTAGGCGTCGTCACGGCAAGGGGGCATAACCCAGGCATGGCCGTGTCATGCCCGGCTGTAGTCCTTCAATCTTTTAAGTGAGTCGCCCGTACGCAACGATCAGGGATGCCTCACAGGGAGTGACATCATGGCGAAGAGCTATGCGAAACCGACGCTCAAGGATTTTCCAGTCACTGGGGAAGTCACGATCAGCCTGTCAAAGGTAAAGACGTTGACCGTGAAGATTCCGGATGCAGCTTTCGACCCGTACTCGAACGCCCGACTGACTCTGGGCGTCGGCTCGACGTCTCCAACTCCGGTAGGCGCGTTTACACCGCTGACCGAGGGCGAGGAAGGTACGCCATGCAAGGATGTGACAATGACGCTAACCAATGCCGACTTGACAGCTTACCTCGACAAATTGGTTGAGCTTCGTTACGAGGTTAGCTACGAGAGCTGGGATCCCGATATGTCCGAGCCGCAACTGTTGCGGATCAAGGCGTAGGGTGCGTGTAGGAGCTGCCGAAGGCTGCGATCTTTTGATCTTGATCTTTCACTGGCGACTCAATTGCCAGGGACAAGATCGCAGCCTCGTTGCACTCGACAGCTCCTACGACGCAGCCCGACGGGAAAAAGGTTCCTCGTCAAAGCATTCTTACCACTCGAGCAGCGAAGTGCCTTCAGCCCTGCGCCTGCGCCTCTTCATGGGCCTGGCGCAGCCGCTCGCGGCTGTTGGTCAGGTGCAAACGCATGGCCGCACGGGCCGCCTCGGAGTCCTGGCGGGCGATGGCGTCGTAGATCTCCTCGTGCTCGCGGCTCAGGCGGTTCATGTAGCGCTGCTGGTCATCGTG
Source organism: Pseudomonas sp. Root401 (assembly GCF_001425105.1). Classification (NCBI taxonomy): domain Bacteria; kingdom Pseudomonadati; phylum Pseudomonadota; class Gammaproteobacteria; order Pseudomonadales; family Pseudomonadaceae; genus Pseudomonas; species Pseudomonas sp. Root401. Next base: position 28,236 of record NZ_LMDO01000035.1, read on the forward strand.
GGCCAGGCGCGCCGAGTTCACTCGGGTACGGGGAATGATGCTGGTGCCCAGGTGGGTCATGATGTCGGTGAAGTAGCGGTTGCCGGTGGACAGGGCGATTTCCAGGTGGAAGGCGAAGTCCGAGGCCACCGCATCGCTGGCGTGGGCGGCGCTTTCGTTCAAGGCGTCGAGGGCGGCGCGCATGGCGGCCAGTTGCTCGTCGCTGCGGCGCTGCGCCGCCAGCCCGGCGGACTCCACTTCCAGGCTGATGCGCAATTCCAGGATCGCCAGCACGTCACGCAAGGTGACCACGGTGGCCGGGTCGATGCGAAAACCGCTGGGGCTCGGCGTGTCCAGCACGAAAGTGCCGATGCCATGGCGGGTTTCCACCTGGCCGGCCGCCTGCAAGCGGGAAATCGCCTCGCGCACCACGGTACGGCTGACGCCATGGGCTTCCATGATCGCCGACTCGGTAGGCAATTTATCGCCACGCTTGAGCAGGCCGTCGCGAATCTGCTCGGTCAACACCGTCACCAGCTCCTGCGCCAGGCTGCGGCGCTTGCGGGGAAAGCGTGGTACTTCGATCGGGGTTTCCATGGGGTTGTGTCTCGGTAAACGGCTGAATGGCATCATCATAGCGCAACGTGGTTGTACGATCACTGTGGGTGAAGTAGCGAGTCTGGCGCTGAAACCGAGTCGGCCTCATCGCGAGCAGGCTCGCTCCCACATTGGAGCGGCTGCAGACATAAACATCCGGTTCACCGCAAACCCTTGTGGGAGCGAGCTTGCTCGCGATGGCGGTGGGTCAGCCACATCAATATCAACTGATACACCGCTATCGCGAGCAAGCTCGCTCCCACAGGTTTTGAGTGCTTATGCTGTTACGGTGCGCTCCACGAGTTGGCCATTTTCAATACGCACATGTCGCGGATGGAAACGTTTCAAACTGCTTCGGTGACCAACACTGACGATGCTCAGGCCCGGCAACTGGTCGATCAGCGCCTGGTACAGCGTCGCCTCGTCTTCTTCATCCATCGCCGACGTGGCTTCGTCCATGTACAACCATTGCGGCGCATAAAGCAATGCACGGGCAAAGGCCAGGCGTTGTTGCTCGCCGGGAGAGAGCATGCGCTGCCAGTGGTTGCTTTCATCCAGCCGCGCAATCAGGTGCGGCAGGCGGCAGGTTTCCAGTACCTGTGCATAACGTTCGTTGGGGTAGATATCCCCGGCCTGTGGATAACTCAATACCTCACGCAGGCTGCCAATCGGTAGATAAGGCTTCTGCGGCAGGAACAGGTAACGCGCGGCCGGAAGCCGGATCGTCCCGTGCCCCGCCGGCCACAAATGCCCCATCGCCCGCAGCAGGGTCGATTTACCACTGCCCGAACGGCCACTGAGCATCACCCGCTCGCCCGGTTCCACGGTCATGTCGGCGTTATCGAGCAGATGGCGACCGTCGGCCAGGTCCAGCCCCAAGTGATGAACCTTCAACCCATCACCCTGGTTTTGCACATCGATGGCCGGCACGCGGCCTTCGTTGTCGCTCATGGCCTGGCGGAAACTCAGCAGACGATCACAGGTGGCGCGCCACGCGGCGAGGTCGGCATAAGCGCTGATGAACCAGCTGAAGTTCTCCTGCACATTGCCGAACGCCGAATTGATCTGCATGAGCTCGCCCAACTGGATCTTGCCGGCGAAGTAGCGCGGCGCGGCGACGATGAACGGGAAGATGATCGCGATCTGGCCGTAGCCGGAGGTGAAGAACGTCAGGCGCTTGGACACCCGCATGATGTCCCAGAAGTTGTGCCAGACCAGGCCAAAACGCCCGCTCAGGCGACGGTTCTCGTTCGGTTCGCCGTTGTACAGCGCAATGCTCTCGGCATTCTCGCGCACCCGTACCATGGAAAAACGCAGGTCGGCTTCGAAGCGTTGCTGGTTGTTGTTCAGACCGATCAGGCGTCGGCCGATCAGGTGCGTCAGCCAACTGCCCACCGCCGCATACACCAGCGCGCACCAGAACATGTAGCCCGGGATGGTGTAGCCGAACACTTCGATGCTGCCTGACACGCCCCACAAAATGATCGAGAACGAGACCAGGCTGACCACGGTGCGCAGCAATCCCAAGCCCAGGCTCAGGGTATTGCTGGTGAAGCTGTTGAGGTCTTCGGAAATCCGCTGGTCCGGGTTATCGGTATAACCGCCCTGCTCCAGTCGGTAATAGTTCTTGTCACTGAGCCACCGGGCAAAATGCTGCTCCGTCAGCCAGGCCCGCCAGCGGATGGTGAGCATCTGCGTGAGGTACAAGCGGTATACCGCGCCCAGGATCGCCACCGCGGCGATGCCACAGAAATACAGGATCAACTGCCAGAACGCCGCGCTGTCTTTCTCTTGCAGGGCGTTGTAGAAATCCTTGTACCAACTGTTGACCCACACCGAGATCGCCACGCTGAACAGCGACAGCGCGATCACGGCGATCAACAGCGTCCAGGCCTTGCCCTTCTCCTCACTGCGCCAGTACGGCGTGGTCATTTGCCAGACACGGCGGAAAAACTGCCCGCGCACCGCGTCATTGACCGCGGAATATTCAGCGTTCTGATTCATGGTTAAGGCTCTATAAAGAAAAGAACAGACTCGGGCCGATCATAGAGCAACGGCCCGATGTGTCGCGAGGGTGGACAACACCTGTTCAGCGCAGGTTCAGCGACGCACGGGACGCTTCTGCAATTTGCGCTGCAAAGTCCGCCGGTGCATGCCCAAGGCGCGAGCCGTGGCGGAGATATTGCCTTCGTGCTCGGTCAGCACCCGCTGGATGTGCTCCCATTGCAGGCGATCCACCGACATGGGGTTTTCCGGCACCAGGGTGTCGAGGTCAGCGTGCTCGGACAACAGCGCCGCCAGTACATCATCGGCGTCCGCCGGTTTGCACAGGTAATTGCAGGCACCGCGCTTGATAGCCTCGACCGCGGTGGCGATGCTCGAATAACCGGTGAGGATCACCACGCGCATCTCCGGATCCAGCTCCAGCAGCTTGGGCAGCAGTACCAAGCCCGAATCGCCGTCCATTTTCAGGTCCAGAGCGGCGTAGTCCGGCAGGTCGGCCTGGGCAATGGTCAGGCCTTCTTCGGCAGAACCTGCGGTGCTGACGCGAAAACCGCGGCGGGACATGGCGCGGGCCATGACGCGGGTAAACGTGGCGTCGTCATCTACCAGCAACAGGTGCGGCAGCTCTTCGCCGTCGACTTGGATCTCGTCACTCATGTTTCGTCTCCTCGGTCGGCATGGGGCAGGCGCAGCTCGGTGAGCGTGCCGCCTTCCTCATGGGGGTAGAGTTTCACCGAGCCGCCGGCGCGTGTCACGCTGGCTTTGCTCAAAAACAGGCCCAGGCCGAAACCTTTGCCCTTGGTGGTATAGAACGGCTTGCCGATCTGCTCGGCAATCGCCAGCGGCACACCGGCGCCGTGGTCGCGAATACTGATGGTCAGCTCATAGGCATTCCAGTCCAACGCCACTTCCAGCCCTTCGGGGCAAGCGTCGGCGGCATTGTTGAGCAGGTTCAGCAGCGCCTGGGTCAGGTCTGGCGGAGGTGCCATGCGTGGCACCGGCCCCTGGCCCAGGCGCTGGAAGCGATAACTGGCTTCCGGGCGCATCAGGTGCCAGCGGTTCAACGCCTCATCGAGCCAGTCGGTGACGTCCAGCATGTCGATCGCCAACCGACGGTTGGCCTCGGCGGCGCGCACCAGGTATTGCAGGGTCTCCTTGCACAGCTTGACCTGATCCTGCAGCACGCTGAGGTCATCCTGCAACGCCGGGTCGTGATGATCCTGGCGCATCTCGTTGAGCAGCACGCTCATGGTCGCCAGCGGTGTACCCAATTCATGGGCGGCGCCGGCGGCCTGGGTTGCCACGGCCAGCAATTGCTCGTCGCGCAGACCCTCTTCACGGCGGATCGCCCGTAGCTCTTCCTGGCGGCGCAGTTCCTCGGCCATGCGCGCGGCAAAAAACGTGATGACCGCCGCGGCCAGGGCGAAACTCAGCCACATGCCGTAGATCTGCAGGTTTTCCCGGGCGATGGGGAAGGTTTCCAGCGGATAGAACCGCGCCAGCAGCAAGGTGTACAGCGCCAGGGCGATACCAGACAGGATCAGCGAAAAACGCCATGGCAACGTTACCGCGGCGATGGTCAGCGGCACCAGGTAATAAGAGACGAAGGGGTTGGTGGAACCGCCGGAGAAATACAGCAGCGCGCTGTGGATAAACAGGTCGCCGGCCAGCTGCACGGCGTATTCGAGCTCGGTCACCGGCCACGAGGTGCGCAGGCGAATCGCTGTCAGCGCGCAGAGCACGCTGGAGCAGACCAGGGTGATCGCCAATTGCAGCCAAGGCAACGGCAGCAGGTCGAACCAATAGGCGAGCCCCACCGAGCCGGCCTGGGCCGCCAGGACCAGGATACGGATGAATGTCAGGCGCCAGAGGTTCTGGCGAGAGGCGGATGTCATTTGCAAAGGGGCGAGCATGAGCTCTCCTGATGAGCGCTCCAGGCGAATCGCACGGAGTATAACCAAGGCGCGGCTTGCAGCGGCAGATATGCGGCAAAGCGCCACAGCTTCCGGCCTCGCTGCGTGCCCTTGTGGCGAGGGGATACTGTGGGAGCAAGGCTTGCCCGCGATGAAGGCGCTGCGGTCTTCCATAGAGGAAGGTGCCCTTTCGCGAGCAAGCTTTGCTCCCACAGCGGGGCGGTGCGACGTTTCGCTAAATCCCCTCGCCAAAGAAAGCCTTTCACCGTGCATGATCTGTATAGAAGTTGTAACTGTGCGAACCCACCCATAAAAGCTAGAGTCTTAACGTTAACGCAGGCCCGGACCTCACCCCTGCGCATCATCCCAAGGAGCTTTCATGCACACGTTCAGTCGCCCCGCCGCCCTGCTCGCCCTCAGCCTCGGCACCGTCGCCAGCCTGCCGGCCCTGGCCGCCGATGAGCTGCACTACAACCAGATTTCCCTGCGCGCCGAAGCCAGCCAGGAAGTGGCCCGCGACCTGATGATCGTCACCCTCTACACCGAGGAGCAGAACACCGACCCGGCCAAACTCGCCGCTGCCGTCAGCACCACGCTGAACAAAGCCATCGGCCAGGCCAAAGAGGTCAAGGACATCAATCTGCGCCAGGGCAGCCGCAACAGCTACCCGATCTACGACAACAAAGGCCAGAAAATCACCGGCTGGCGTGAGCGCGCCGAACTGCGCCTGGAAAGCGCCGACTTCGCCGCCCTGTCCAAACTCACCGGCGAACTGCTGGGCGGCATGAAAATGGCCGGCATGGACTTCGCCATCGCCACCGCCACCCGCCAGAGCAGCGAAGACGCCCTGCTCAAGGACGCCGTCAACGCCTTCAAGGCCCGCGCCCAACTGGCCACCGACGCCCTGGGCGGCAAGGGTTACAAAATCGTCAACCTGAACTTCAATACCAACGGTTATCCACAACCGTATATGCGCCCGCAGATGATGATGAAAGCGGCGTCGATGGATGCTGAGTCGGTGACGCCAGAGGTTGAAGCGGGCACCAGCAAGGTGACGATGACGGCGGATGGGGTGGTTGAGGTGTTGATGCAATAAAGTTAGCGAGGGTTCAGCCCGTTCGGTGACTGGCTGAACCACCGAAGATTCCCGTGACGAGGGAGCTTGCTCCCGCTGGGCTGCGCAGCAGACCCAAACCAGGTACCTCGGTGTGCCGGATGGAAAGTGCCATGTACGGGCAACCAGCGTTTGCTATCAAGCAATCCTTAGCAACGGCACAATCGCTTGAGCGAGGCGGGTAAGCAAATCAATATCCTTGGCATCGCGTACACCGTCCTCGTTCAAGTCAGTTTTTATGCCTACCTTGTCGTAAACCCCATCCTTCAATGAAGAAGAAACAAAGGTAACCAGGTAACACTTCTGCTCACGATAGAACTCGAGCCGGACCTCCGGAGAGGCGTCACCATCGAAATCTTTAAGTGTTATGCGAATTTCTTCGGCGACCATCATCACACCTCGTCCATTGAGCCTAATCGGGACGACTCCATTGCTCCGTCATCGTGTCGCATGCATGACAAAACGTGGTGGCTTTATTTCAGCAAGGCAACGGCTGCTTTAGCGAGCTGGATGAACAACTCATCATCCTGCGCATCAAAATCGCCATCTCCGTCAGCATCACCTTTTACGTCCACTTTATCGTAGCGGCCGTTCTTCGAAGAGGAGGACACTGAGGTTGAAAATTCAAGCTCTTTCCCACTGTAGAATTCAAACAAGACCTCAGGGCTACTGTCACGATCCAGGTCTTCGATAGATATGCGAATTTCTTTAGCGGCCATCGTTACACCTCCTCCACTGGATTAAGTAATTACGGCATCGCTACAGGAGAGGAGCGCGCCTGGATTCAACCTACCTCCAGACGCGCAGCGTCGCTACTGTCAGATCTGTCAGGTGTATGCCTGTACAGAGGCTCTCAAGGTGTTGGGCTCGCCGGCGCTTCAAGCTGATCCAACGCCTTGTCCACCAGCAACTGGCACAACTCCACCAACTGATGAATCCCCAGCGCCACGCTGCGGCGCGTGCCCTCCACTTCGAAAGCCAGGTCCTCGGCCATGGCTTTTATCGAAGCCAGGGTTTCGGAGGTGCTGGTCAGTAGTGTGTCGGCGTCAGCTTTGGCGGTGACAGAAAACAGGCTGTCGATGCGTTGATCGGTGCTTGGCTCTGTTTTTTTTGGATTGAGGTAATGATTTAGTGCTCGCTCGGCAGCGGCGCGGTCTTTGAGTAGGTCTTCGATGGAGTCGAAATCCGCCAATGGATTTGTTCTGTTGAAGTTCGGTTCAGTCTTTCCTTCGTTCATGTGCATGCTCCTGATGAAATTGGAGCCATCACTTGCCGTTATGGTCGTGAGGCTTACGACCTATTAATTTCGGGTTCCCACTCCCGGCCGCTGTTTTGCAGCGACAGGAAAAAGGTTAGAGAGCCCACTTCCGAGCGGCAACCCTAAAAAGCTGTGGGATGTTTCGTTTCGGGGCCGGTGATCCTTCCTACAAAAATGAATGACCCATCACACTTCCTGGCGCTGCAAACCCCGTGGCGAGGGAGCTTGCTCCCGCTGGGCTGCGAAGCGGCCCTTTTCAGCGTTGTGTGTATATCCGTTTTTTTGGTGACGGCGACTAATGGTTCCGCCCTGACGGCGGCTCACTTTTGAGAAGCGCAAAAGTAAGCAAAACGCTCATGCCCCACCACTCGGTGCCTCGCTTAGGCTCGGCATGCCCTCTCTCCGGCATTGCTCCGTGGGCCGCCGCGAAGGGCCATCCATGGCCCCGCGCGGCTACCTCGGCATCCATGCCGAGGTGCCCACGGATCAATGCCTGCGTTCGGCCATCGTGGTTAACGGGGCGCCGAGATCAACGTCCGCCACGAGGCGGCCTAGTAGCCGACCTGACTCTTGGTGAGACCGCGTTTCTCCTGTGGGAGCAAAGCTTGCTCGCGATGGCGGTTGTTCAGTCACATGGATGTTGAGCTTACTGGCTTCATCGCGAGCAAGCTCGCTCCCACAATTTGGATTGGGGACAGCCGAAGAAACAGGTCGGCTGTAAGGCCGCCTCGCGAGCAAGCTTTGCTCCCACAGGTCCTGCTCAAACAGATCTGACAGGTGTACGACCAGGAGAGCCAGGTCGGCTACTAGGCCGCCTCGGGGCGGACGTTGATCTCGAGCGCCCCGTTAACCACGATGGCCGAACGCAGGCATTGTGGAGTGGGCATCCCGGCATGGATGCCGGGATAGCCGCGCTGGGCCATGGATGGCCCTTCGCGGCGG
>NZ_LMDO01000036.1:0-35045 GCF_001425105.1 Pseudomonas sp. Root401
CTGGGAGCCGATAGGAACGGTGCTGCTGAACCCGGATCGGGAACAGCAGACCGAGAAAAAAGCGGCATAGCAAAACGGTTGACGCGACAACTACCTTGAAAAACGCCGGGGGCAAGAGCGTTTTGCTTACTTTTGCGCTTTTCAAAAGTGAGCCGCCGTCAGGGCGGAACCCTAAGCAGCCGTTACCGCAGCAATGGATATGTACTCGATCAACACACCGCCATCGCAAGCAAACTCGCTCCCACAGGAAAAACCGAACCTTACAACCGCCCCGCCGGCGCATACGGCGCAGGATCGATCACCGGCTCACGCCCTAACATCAAATCCGTAAACAACTGACACGACGCAGGAGCCAAGACCAGCCCATTGCGATAATGCCCACAGTTCAGCCAAAGCCCAGCAACCCCCGGCACCTCGCCGATATAGGGAATGCCTTCAGGCGAGCCAGGCCGCAACCCAGCCCAATGCCCGACCACCTCGGCGCCCGCCAGCGCCGGAATCAACTGCTGCGCCGAAGCCTTCAGGCTCTCCAACGCAGTATCGGTCGGGGTCTTGTCGAAGCCCTCACGCTCCAGCGTACTGCCAACCAGAATATGCCCATCACGACGCGGAATCGCATAACGCCCCTTGGCCAGGACCATGCTCGACAGAAAATCCGACGCGCACTTGTACAAAATCATCTGGCCCTTGACCGGCTCGACCGGCAACTTCAAGCCCAAGGTCTTGAGCAACTCGCCACTCCAGGCACCTGCAGCCAGTACCACCTCATCACCACGAATTTCTCCGGCAGAACTGTGCACGCCCACCACACGCCCACCCTCGCGAATGAACCCACTGACTTCGCAATGTTCATGAAGCGTGACGTTCGGCATCGCCAGCAAGGCAGCCTTGAGGGACTTCACCAATCGGGGATTGCGCACGTTGGCCACGTCGGCCATGTAGATCGCCCGGGAAAAACCCGCGCCCAGCACCGGCACGGCATCATGGACAGCCGAGATATCCACAGCCCGCATCGGGCGGCCTTCCCGCTCGGCCCAGGCCAGCGCTTCGTCCTGATCGTCCAGGTCCAGCCAATACAGACCGGTGACATGCACTTGCGGATCGACCCCGGTCGCGGCGAACAAACGCTCGCCCAGCTGTGGATAAAAATCCTGCGACCAATGGGCCAGCGCCGTGACCGCCGGGCTGTAGCGCCAGGGGTACAACGGCGACACGATACCGCCGCCGGCCCAGGACGATTCCTGGCCGACACTGGAACGGTCCAGCAACACCACACGCTGTCCTTCGGACGCCAGATTGAACGCCGTCAGCAGGCCAATGACTCCGCCGCCGACAATCACCACTTGCTGTTGCCTGGTCATGTTCTGATTCGACTCATAAGACAGAGGGCGCAAGGCTGCACCCGAAAAAAGATACTCAGCGGCCCCAGCAATCCTTGGCGGTCATCCCGGCGGCATTCTCGACGCTTCGCACCCCGGTATTGGTGATTCTGAAGTCACCGCATTTATCCGTGGCCATGGACGAGCCACTCTTGCGCACAGCGGTCAGGATGAAGCTCTGGTCCGTCAATGTCTGGGTAATGGTATAGAAATCGTTGCCTCCGCTCAGGCCGGTCGCATTGGTATAGACGTTGTTCTTCGAGTAGTAGCGCTCGAGAATCTGCGCCTGCTCCGATAACAGCCCGGCGATTTCGGTCCGCCGGCCCTTCTTCATGTATTCGGTCAGGCTCGGATAGCCGACGGTGATCACGATACCGATGATCGCGATCACGATCATGATTTCGATCAAGGTGAAACCTCGGTTGGATCTGCGCATGCCTTGCCTCTTCATTGTATTTGTCGCCACATGATGCGGCGGCTGCCGCCCACGGATTTTTCCAGCAGCTCGGTGATGTTGCCGCTGGAGTCGTTGACGATCATGTTGGTGGCCCCGCTGGCGCTGACGACGGCGCTCAAGGTCGGGATCCCCCCCGTGAAGACCACCCCGCTGGAAATCGTATCGGAACTGTTGAGAGTGCCGTCACCGTTGGTATCGAGCACCGCATAGTTGAGCATCTTACCGTTGAACGCATCCAATTCGATCAGTTTGCCGGTACCGAAGCTGGCGCAAGGGTCGGTGGTATCGACGGCGGCCGTAGTAAAGACCACGCGCCCGCTCACCAGATTGGCCGGGTTGATCACTCGCTCCCCGGTCAGCACATTGTTATATACCAAGGGCAGATACCAGCCCTTTTGCGACGGATAAGCCACGTCGGTCTGGCTGGTGGTCACGAACTGCCCTGAGCTGCCTGAAAACACACCCGTGATCGACTGGGCCTGCAGGCTAGACACAGTGATTTGCCCTCCACCGCCAGTGGCGTCCCAGATCGAATAGAACGCTTGCAGATCCTTGTTGAGCTTGTCGGCCGCTTCGTTGAACTTGCCGGTACCGAAAAACACCTGGGTGCCGCCCTGGGGGTTGGCCGCCAGCAGGGGCTGCACGGTGATCGGCTGGGTCGCGCCGCCGGGGGCGGTGAACAATGGTTGGCCGGCAAACGCCAGTCCCCACGCGGTGGGTGAAGTGCCGCTGAGGTCGAATTTCCACATTCGTCCTTTCAAGTCGCCACCGTACGCGGCCTGCACCACATTCTGGGAGTTGACCCGCAACTTGACCGACGACAGGCCGTTATCGGTCTCACTGCTGTTGACGACGATTTTGCGGATAAGCGAACCGTCGCGGATATCCACCACGTACAACGCCGCCACGCCGCTGTTGCTGCCATAGCCGTTGGCGATGAACGCCGCCCAGCGACCGTCCGCCAGGCGCGCGACTTCAGGGCGTGCGTAGGCGTAGCCCAGGTCATTGAGGGCGTTGGTCGTGTTGGCAACGGTTGGCGCACTGATTTCCCACAGCGCCCGAAACGCATTGCCTGCCGCCGCATCGAACAGTTGCACCGCGAAGAACGTTTTTCCCCCCGCCCCCGTGCCGCCCAGGGCTACGGTCTTCCAGGCACTCCCAGATTGCACGTCGAATGCACCGACCTGTCCATCCACCAGAAACTTGTGGCTCACGCCGTTGATGTAGTTGGTGTCGGCGATGTCCTGCAACGAGGGCAGCACGTTCGAAGGCATGTAGGCGTAACGCCGCGTGCCGTTTGCACTGTTGATGACACTGAAAAAACCATCGTTGCCGTTCACCACCAGGCTGGTACTCATGTTCGTCGCCTTGGTCGCCAGATAGGTGCTGTAGCTGGTGTCGTTGAGCAGGTCCGCAGCGGTCTGGTCATTGGGCGATGCCAGCACCAGCGGCGAATTGATAATGTCCCCCAGCAACGCGCTGCGCACCTTCAGGCCGGTTTTGTTGATGCCCTTGCTCCACTCCACCAGGTCATTGCCGGTGATTCCCGTAGGCAGGTTCTGGCTGAGGCTGGTTTGCTGGGCCGGGGAAAAGTTGCCGTAGGCCAGGGTCACCGGCACGTTGGTCGCGGTGTTCCAGGACTGATAGATCGGTGCCGTCGCGCCGGGCACGATGGCGGTGTCGGTGGTCCACTGCACCGCTGCCGTGTTGACCGTGCCCGCCGTGGTGAAGCCGAACGCCCGGATGGTGCCACGCCAGTCCTTGGGGTCATAAGTGGTCTGGTAGTAACTGGAGGTGCTCGACAACGTGGCGGCGTTGGTGGTGCCGCCGCCCCCGGAGCCGGCCTTGGAGGTGATGTCGCTCAGGGCAGAGGCCAACGCCGAGTTCAGGCCCTCGCTGTCGCTCGCCGGATAATACTTGCCCGTCCCGTAACGGGCAGCGTCGGACAACATCTGGTTGGTGACGGCAAAACCCACGGTGTAGGTATTGAGGTATTGCCTGGGAAAATCCGTGGCGTTCCAGCTCTTGCCCGTGGCGTCGGTGCCGGTGGAGCGCATGTCGATATCGAAGGCGAACTTGGCGATGTCGTCCAGGTAAAGCGTGTCGCCCTCCGCATTGCCGAGAGGATCGGCACCATCGTTGTTGCTGATCCCATCCCAATTCGGCAGCCGGGTGCCGCCCAGCGGGTCGTTGGTGGGGAACGTCCGGTCATAGGTGGGCAAGCCGTCGGTGATCACTACACCGAAGTTTTTCTGGCAACGGTACTGGATCGGGCTGGTGTAGGTGGCGGGCGTTGCATTGTAGTAAGGCGCCATGCCCCTGAAATAGCGGGTGACTTCGTAATAGCTTTCCGCCAATGGCGTGTTCGCAACGGCGCCCAAGCCGTTGATGGCGTTGATCAGGGCGCTGTAGTTGCTGTTGGCCTGGGTCTGGGTCACGCTGCCGCTGACCGGCGACAGGTCGCTGATGGCACGAGCGATGTAGCCCCCTGGCCCGGAGTTGCTGCTGTTAGGCGGGTTGAACGTGGCGAGGCCGATACGCAAGGCACGATTGCTGGCAACCAGGTCGTTGGACACATCCCGCGCCACGTTGATTCGATAATCGTTGGGAATCGTGCCAGTGGTGAAATCCCGGCTCGAGCCGTTGGCCAGGGTCACCAGATACGCCAGGTATTTACCGGTGTAACGGGTATTGCCGCCTCCCACCGGGTCTGGCAACCGAAGGCAGACCCGCCCAATGCCGGGTCGATAGAAACCGTACCAGCCAGACGAGCAGCCGCCACGCAACAGGCCCACCAAGAGGATGTTCGAATCATCCAGGTCCAGCTCATACCTGTCGTTACAGTTGTTACTGGCGCTGCAGGCATAAGTGCGCGTTTGCGCCGCCGCCGGATCAAACCCCGCCGCCCAGATAATGTTGTTCATGCTCCCCGAATCATCGATCAGCAGCATGACGTTCGGCGTGACGGCAGCCGCACTCAACAGCGGTGAATCCGAAGGCGTGAACCCATAGGCCGGGGTCATCAGATAAAGGTTGAGCAACACCCCCCACAACATCGCTATCCAGCCACGGCGAGCCTCAGTATTTCGCATAGATGCTCTCCACCACGCTGCGCTGGTTATTGCCCACCACCGCCACCGCCGTGATCCGGTACAGCGTCGCCGAGGTATTGACCGGCACGTTGACCGCCGCGAGCGTAGTGCCGATGTTCTGCACGCCATAGAACCCGCCGGCAGCGGCAACCCACAGCACCCCCGAAGATGAATAACGTCCTGCCACGTTAACGGTCGCCGACTCAGGCGGCGGCGCGCATTGGATGGTGGTGGTACAGGCTGGCAAGGAATAGGTCTCGACCTGCACCGCACTCTCACCCATCCTCAGCGCAGCCTCGGCAATCTGGAAGGACTGGTTGCGCTGCATGACGCTGCTGGTCATTTTTTCCTGGAGGGTAGCGCTCTGCATCGACGACAGGCCGATCAGCGTCAGCAGCAACAGGAAAACCAGGCTGACCAGCAGTGCCATGCCACGCTGGCGATGCTTGAGATCCATCGAGCTCATCGATCGCTCCCTCATAGAAGCCGGTTGCGCAAGGCGGCAACCACATTGAAGGTCTGCTCGCGCACCGTGTTCCTTGGATCAAAGAGCGTCAGGCTCAGGCGCACGCTGCGGATCAGTGCCGGATCTGCCGGGTTGCCGGTGTAGCTCGACGCTGCGATGTCCGTGGCGCTGGCAGCTACGCCAAAGGTCACGTCGAACGCCCGCACGTTGTCCACCAGCACCGACAGAGTCGGCGGATTGGCGGTGCCGCTGCCCAGCAGCAATTGGTTGTTGTTGAAGCTGTAGACCAGTCGACGGATCGGGAAGGCCAACTGCCCCGCCGCTGGCACCCGGGCGTTCGAGTAGGCCGTCGCCGAGGTACGGCAATCGGAGACGACGGTCCAGGTCGGCACGCTACCGCCACTCCCAATGTCCGCGGTGACCAGGGTCAACCTCCGGTTGGCGTTATCCCAACGGATTGGAGTGGTCTGGCTGGCCGCGAAACTGTTATCCGTTGAGGCATCGATGACGGTCGCCAGACAGCCGAACATGCCCACCATGCGAATTTCCTGGACCATTTTGCTCAAGGCAAACCGCGCGTCCTCCTGAATCACCGCGGCGGCATTCTGGCTGACGTAGGTATTTTTGGCGGCAATGAAAATCTGCACGACACCCAACACGACGATCAGGCTGAGCACCAGCGCGATCATCAACTCGATCAGTCCGAAACCGCGACTGTGCCGGTTCATGGCGTCGTTCCTACCGGATCGACGGCGACGCGGCTGGTCAGCACAAAGCTGCGCCGCGCCTCGGCCGCGTCGGTGGTGTTGGCGGCCCGGGCGTCGTCCCAGGAAATGGTGATGGTGTAGACCCGCTGGTTCAGTGCAATGGTGCCGGTGGCCGTGGCTCCGCCGAAGGCGATGATATTGGTCTTGAAATCGTAGAGGTCCTGGTCGCGGGCCACGTTGAGGTTCGGCGAGCTGGGCGGCGTAATGGTGTAGTCGGCGCCGGAGTTGGCGCGAATGCGGTCCAGCAGGTCGTAGGCAATGAAGCTGGCCTGGCTGGTCATGCGCGAACTGTCGGTGTACTTGAGCGCATTGAGCTGGATCATCGCCGCCCCCAGCAAACCGACGCCGAGAATCAGCACCGCCACTAGCACTTCGATCAACGTCATGCCGGCCTGCGCCCTTTTACTGCAACCCTTCATCCGCAACTTCCACCCAATACGATTCTTCCATTGAGGCAAACACTCAGCGTCCTGCTCTGCGCCCCGCGTACATAATTGAAACTCACCGGCGTGGCCGGTGCCGACAACCCGCCGAGGTTGTTGAAATCAATGCTGGTCACTTCTGAGGTTAGCGTCAGAGTCGAGCCGCTGCTCATTGCTGGAACAACCCGCAATACATTGGCCAGCGAGCCAGTACTGTCATAGACCGTCAGTTCGCCGCTCCAGACGCTACCCTCGGTCGAGGGGCGAATTCGCGTGGTGATACCACGGTCGATCGCCTCCATCCGGGTAAAGTTCAGCGCCCGGCGCAAGTCGTCGATCTCGGTGTCGGCCTTGGTGCTCTGCAGCGCGCCGGTGAATGAGGGCACCGCCATGGTGATCAGGATCAGCAGCACGCCAAGGGCCACCAGCACCTCGATCAGCGTGAAACCTTTTGTACGAAGATCCATCGATGCCCTCCGTTGCCGTCGGCTATACCTGCCTCTACACGCTAGAACAAACCACCGCCGTGTGTGCGGTTGTTTCTGTTCACGGCGCTCGTCGTTTTCGTACTCCAGGGAGGAGACGTCATGTATCAACAGGGTTTCAGCCTGATCGAACTGCTCATGGGACTGGCAATCGCCGCAATTGTTCTGCCGTGGGCCGGCGCAAGCTACAAAGAGCTGATCGAATCCATCGAACGCGAGGACACCGCGCAGTTGCTGATCAGCGGGTTGCGCATTGCCCGCGGCGAAGCCATCACGCGTAACCGCAGGGTATTGATACAAGGAATAGACAATGACTGGGGCAAGGGTTGGCGGATCATGCTGGATAACAAGGAAAAAACCTTGCTGATGGAACGCCCCGCCAGCGCTCGCGTGGTCGGCAACCAGCCAATGAGACGCAGGGTGAGGTTCGGCAGCCAGGGGGAAGCCCTGCACCCCAGCGGCGCCTTCCAGGCCGGCAGGCTGCATGTCTGCGCCAAACGCGAGCCGGTCAGCCACCATCAAGTGATACTGGCGCCCTCCGGCCGCGTCCGCCTGGAAAGCGTCGAGGCCGAGCAGGCGCTGTGTGAGAAAGGACTTAAAGCAAGGAGCGCACGCGCAGCTCTTTCGGCATCGAGAACGTGATGTTCTCCTCGCGACCGGCCAGTTCATCGGCACCGATTGCGCCCCAGGCCTGCAATTGCTGGATCACGCCGCGCACAAGCACTTCCGGCGCGGAAGCACCGGCGGTGATGCCGATGCGCTCGACGCCATCGAACCAGCTGCGTTGCATGTCCTCGGCACCGTCGATCAGGTAGGCCGGGGTGGACATGCGCTCGGCCAGCTCACGCAAGCGGTTGGAGTTGGAGCTGTTCGGGCTGCCGACGACCAGCACCACATCGCATTCGTCGGCCAGTTGCTTGACCGCATCCTGACGATTCTGGGTGGCGTAGCAGATGTCATCCTTGCGCGGGCCGCCAATGGCCGGAAAGCGCGAGCGCAGGGCGTCGATCACACGGCTGGTGTCGTCCATGGACAGGGTCGTCTGGGTAACAAAAGCCAGGCTCTCAGGGTTGCGAACCTGCAAGGCCGCCACGTCTTCTTCGTCTTCGACCAGGTAGATCGCACCGCCGTTGCTGGCATCGTATTGGCCCATGGTGCCTTCGACTTCCGGATGGCCTTCATGGCCGATCAGGATGCATTCACGACCATCACGGCTGTAGCGCGCCACTTCGATGTGCACCTTGGTCACCAGTGGGCACGTCGCGTCGAAGACCTTCAGGCCACGGCCGGCGGCTTCGGTGCGTACTGCCTGGGAAACCCCGTGGGCGCTGAAGATCACGATGACGTCGTCCGGCACCTGGTCCAGTTCCTCGACGAAAATCGCCCCGCGACTACGCAGGTCTTCGACGACGAATTTGTTGTGGACCACTTCGTGGCGCACGTAGATCGGCGGCCCGAAGACTTCCAGGGCGCGGTTGACGATTTCGATCGCCCGGTCCACACCGGCGCAGAAGCCACGGGGGTTGGCGAGTTTGATTTGCATGCTGTGCCTCGTGTCTGTGGGAGCGAGCCTGCTCGCGATGCGGTGGGTCAGTCAACTCGACGGTGGCTGTAACTCAGCCTTCGCGAGCAGGCTCGCTCCCACAGGTATTGTGGGAGCGGTAATTGCCGTTAACTCTTAAACCGCCTTGACCTCAAGGATTTCCACCTCGAAGTTCAAG
Source organism: Pseudomonas sp. Root401 (assembly GCF_001425105.1). NCBI lineage: Bacteria > Pseudomonadati > Pseudomonadota > Gammaproteobacteria > Pseudomonadales > Pseudomonadaceae > Pseudomonas > Pseudomonas sp. Root401. The sequence goes on from NZ_LMDO01000036.1 coordinate 8,790, forward strand.
GTCTTGCCCGCCAGCGGATGGTTGAAGTCCACGGTCACCTGGACGTCGTCGAAAGCCTTCACCACACCCGGCAGCTCGGTATTGGCCGCGTCGTTGAAGATCACCAGCAGGCCCTCAGACAGTTCCATGTCCTGGAACTGGGAGCGTGGCATGGTCTGCACGTTTTGCGGGTTGGGCTGACCAAAGGCGTTTTCTGGCGGTACGATCACGGTGCGCTTGTCGCCGGCCTTGAAGCCGAAGATCGCCGCTTCGAAGCCTGGCAACAGGTTGCCGTCACCGACCTTGAACACCGCTGGAGCCTTGTCGAAGGTGCTGTCGACGGTGTCACCGTTTTCCAGGTACAGGGCGAAGTGAAGCTTCACTTCAGTGTTTTGAGCGATACGCTGCTCAGTCATGGACGGCTTCTCCGGTTTTCTTGCTCTTGAACATGTCCAGGGCGAGCATCACGGCGCCCACGCTGATGGCACTGTCGGCAAAGTTGAACGCTGGGAAATACCAGCGGTTCTGCCAATGCACCAGGATGAAATCAATGACATGGCCCAACGCGATGCGGTCATAGAGGTTGCCCAAGGCACCACCGAGCACCAAGGCCAGCGCCACGGCCAGCCAGGTCTCATTGCGCCCCAGGCGCTTGAGCCAGACCACCAGCACGGCGCTGACCACGATGGCGATCAGGGCGAACAGCCAGCGCTGCCAGCCTGAGCTGTCGGCCAGGAAACTGAACGCCGCTCCGGTGTTGTAGGCCAAGGTCCAGCTGAAGTAGTCGGGAATGATCACGATCTGCTGGTACATCGTCAGCGAGTTCTCGAAGTAGTACTTGCTGGCCTGGTCGATGACCAGGACCAGCACACTCAACCAGAGCCAGCCCAGCCGCCCGAAGCGGCCCGCTGCGTTAGGCATAATGACGAACCTCACCGGTGCCGCTGATATTGTCCACGCAACGACCGCAGATTTCCGGATGCTCCGGGTTCACGCCGACGTCTTCACGGCAGTGCCAGCAACGGGCGCACTTGGTGTGGTTCGACTTGACGATCTTCAGCTTCAGGCCGCTGACTTCAGTGATCACCGCATCGGCCGGCGCCTGCACGAAAGGTGCAACGCTGGCGGTGGAGGTGATCAGCACGAAGCGCAGCTCGTTGCTCAGCTTGGCCAGATCGGCACTCAGGGCGTCTTCGGCGTAGAGCGTGACTTCGGCCTGCAGGTTGCCACCGACGGCCTTGGCCGCGCGCTGGATCTCCATTTCCTTGTTGACCGCCGCCTTGACCGCCATCACGCGATCCCAATACGCACGGTCCAGCTCGAAGCCTTGCGGCAGTTCGGTCAGGCCTTCGTACCAGGTGTTGAGCATCACCGATTCGTTGCGCTCGCCCGGCAGGTACTGCCACAGCTCGTCGGCGGTGAACGCCAGGATCGGTGCGATCCAGCGCACCAGCGCCTCGCTGATGTGGAACAGCGCGGTCTGGCACGAACGACGGGCCTTGCTGTTGGCGCCGGTGGTGTACTGGCGGTCCTTGATGATGTCGAGGTAGAAACCACCGAGCTCCTGCACGCAGAAGTTGTGGATCTTGGAGTAGACGTTCCAGAAGCGGTATTCGCCGTAGTGCTCCTGCAATTCGCGTTGCAGCAACAGGGTACGGTCCACGGCCCAACGGTCCAGCGCGAGCATTTCTTCGGCCGGCAGCAGGTCGGTGGCCGGGTTGAAACCGGTCAGGTTGGAAAGCAGGAAGCGCGCGGTGTTACGGATCCGCCGGTAGGCGTCCGCGCTGCGTTGCAGGATCTGCTCGGAAACGGCCATCTCGCCGGAATAATCGGTGGACGCAACCCACAGGCGCATGATGTCGGCGCCCAGGGTGTCGTTGACCTTCTGCGGCGCGATCACGTTGCCCAGGGACTTGGACATCTTGCGACCGGACTCGTCGACCGTGAAGCCGTGGGTCAGCAACTCGCGGTACGGCGCGTGATTGTCGATGGCGCAACCGGTCAGCAGCGACGAGTGGAACCAGCCACGGTGCTGGTCCGAGCCTTCCAGATACAGGTCGGCACGCGGGCCGCTCTCGTGGCCCATCGGGTGCGAACCGCGCAGCACGTGCCAATGGGTGGTGCCGGAGTCGAACCAGACGTCCAGGGTGTCGCTGATCTTGTCGTACAGTGGCGCTTCGTCACCCAGCAGCTCGGCGGCATCCATCTTGAACCAGGCTTCGATGCCTTCGGCTTCGACGCGCTTGGCCACGATTTCCATCAGTTCGACGGTGCGCGGGTGCAACTCACCGCTTTCCTTGTTCAAGAAGAACGGGATCGGCACGCCCCAGTTACGCTGGCGGGAGATGCACCAGTCCGGACGGTTGGCGATCATCGAGTGCAGGCGCGCCTGGCCCCAGGCCGGCACGAACTGGGTTTCTTCGATGGCCTTGAGCGAACGCTGGCGCAGGGTGTCGCCGCTGGTTGGCTGCTTGTCCATGCCGATGAACCACTGCGCGGTGGCGCGGTAGATCAGCGGGGTCTTGTGGCGCCAGCAGTGCATGTAGCTGTGTTCGATGATGGTGGTGTGCAGCAACGCGCCGACTTCGGTCAGCTTGTCGACGATGGCCGGGTTGGCTTTCCAGATGAACTGGCCGCCAAAGAACTCCAGCGACGGCGCGTATACGCCATTGCTCTGCACCGGGTTGAGGATGTCGTCGTTGACCATGCCGTATTTCTTGCAGGTCACGAAGTCGTCGACGCCATAGGCCGGCGCGGAGTGAACCACGCCAGTACCTGCACCCAGTTCCACGTAGTCGGCCAAGTATACCGGCGACAGGCGGTCATAGAACGGATGACGGAAACTGATCAGCTCCAGCGCCGAACCTGGCGCCGTGGCGACCACCGAACCTTCGAGGTTGTAGCGGGCCAGGCAGGATTCGACCAGCTCTTCGGCCAGCACCAGCAGCTTGTCGCCGACATCGACCAAGGCGTAGTTGAATTCCGGGTGGACGTTCAGCGCCTGGTTGGCCGGGATGGTCCACGGGGTGGTGGTCCAGATCACGATCGAGGCCGGCTTGGCCAGCTTGCCCAGGCCGAAAGCCGCGGCGAGCTTGTCTTCATCGGCGATCGGGAACGCGACGTCGATGGTCGAGGACTTCTTGTTCTCGTACTCGACTTCCGCCTCGGCCAGGGCCGAACCGCAATCGAAGCACCAGTTCACCGGCTTGAGGCCCTTGAACACGAAGCCGCCCTCGACGATTTTCGCCAGGGCACGGATTTCGCCGGCTTCGTTCTTGAAGTCCATGGTCTTGTACGGGTTGGCGAAGTCGCCCAGCACGCCGAGGCGGATGAACTCGGACTTCTGCCCTTCGATCTGCTCGGTGGCGTAGGCACGGCACAGTTCGCGGGTCTTGTCCGCGCCCAGGTTCTTGCCGTGAGTCACTTCGACCTTGTGTTCGATCGGCAGGCCGTGGCAGTCCCAGCCCGGGACATACGGCGCATCAAAACCCGACAGGGTCTTGGAGCGGATGATCATGTCCTTGAGAATCTTGTTCAGCGCGTGACCGATGTGGATAGTGCCGTTGGCGTACGGAGGGCCGTCGTGCAGGACGAACTTCGGACGATCCTTGCCAATTTCGCGCAACTTTCCGTACAGGCCAATGCTGTCCCAACGCTGCAGAATCTGTGGTTCGCGCTGAGGCAGGCCGGCCTTCATTGGGAAGGCGGTGTCCGGAAGGTTTAGCGTGGCTTTATAGTCGGTCATTTAAGGCTCTTCATTAGCGATTGGCGCTGGTTGCGACAAGGGCACGGGCGGCGGCGATATCTGCATGGATCGCCGTCTTGAGCGCCTCCAGAGAGGCAAAACGCTGCTCTTCACGCAGCTTATGGTGGAAAACCACCGTCAAACGCCGGTCATACAGATCGCCGGCAAAATCCAGAACATGTACTTCGAGGTGGGCCTTGCCATCCCCTTGGACCGTGGGCCGTACGCCGATATTGGCGACACCGGGCCAGGTCTTGCCGTCGATCTCGACACTCACCAGGAATACCCCGGTGAGCGGCACACGACGACGCTTGAGTTGCACGTTGGCCGTTGGCGTGCCCAATTGGCGCGCCAGTTTCTGCCCGTGCAGGATCCGCCCGGCAATCCGGTACGACCGGCCGAGCAAGCGCTCGGCCAATTCGAAGTCGGCAGCCGCCAGGGCATTGCGGACCTGGGTACTGCTGACGCGCAAGCCGTCCATTTCGACAGTCTGCGCCGCTTCGACGGTAAAACCATGGGCGATACCGGCTTGTTGCAGGTAGTCGAAATCTCCGGAGCGGTCACAGCCGAAACGGAAATCATCGCCGACTTCCAGATGCTTCACATCCAGACCGTCCACCAGGATGGTCTTGACGAACTCAGCAGCGCTGAGCTTGCTCAGGCGTTGGTTGAAGGCCAGGCACAGGACCCGGTCGACGCCTTCGGCGGCCAGCAATTGCAGTTTGTCGCGCAACCGGGCCAGACGGGCCGGAGCGGTATCCGGGGCGAAAAACTCCCGTGGCTGCGGTTCGAAGATCACCACGCAGCTGGGCACGCCCAACTCCAGCGCACGCTCGCGCAGTCGCGCCAGGATAGCCTGGTGGCCACGGTGAACACCGTCAAAGTTGCCAATAGTGGCGACACAGCCCCGATGCTGGGGGCGCAGGTTGTGGAGGCCTCGAACCAGCTGCATAACGCGCTTCTTGCTCATAAAGTGGCCGATTATAACCACACCCGGCGGCCGACGACAGGCAACACCGCACCCCAAAGTGATCGAACCGACAAAACCACTGCCCGGCCCGGGATTATCGGGGGCTTGCCCTCAGCTCAAGGCCTTGCGGTTGAAGTCACGCAGACGGAACCCCATCAACAGCAACATGCCGAAATACGCCACCACGCCGGCAACGACCAGCGCCCCCAGGCGCAGGAAACGCTCGAGCATCTGCCCTTCGCCCCAAGCCGGCATGAAATGCATCGCCCCCAGCAAAACCGCCGACATCACCGCCACGGCCACCACCAGCTTGAGGCCGAACTTGCCCCAGCCCGGCAGCGGCTGATACATCTTCTGCTTGCGCAACTGGTAAAACAGCAACCCGGCGTTGAGGCACGCGCCGGCGCTGATCGCCAGGGCCAGGCCGGCATGGGCCAACGGACCGATGAGCAACAGGTTGAACAACTGCGTCATCACCAGGGTGAAAATGGCAATTTTCACCGGCGTGCGAATGTTCTGCTGGGCATAGAACCCCGGCGCCAGCACCTTGATCACGATGATCCCGAGCAGGCCCACCGAGTAAGCGATCAGCGCACGCTGGGTCATCAAGGCGTCGAAGGCATTGAATTGACCGTATTGGAACAACGAAACCGTCAGCGGCTCAGCCAGGATTCCCAGGGCCAGGGAACAGGGCAAGACCAGCACGAAACACAGGCGCAGGCCCCAGTCGAGGATGCGCGAGTACTCCTGGCGGTCCTGGCTGGCGTAGGTCTTGGCCAAGGTTGGCAGCAGGATCGTGCCCAGGGCCACACCCAGCACGCCGGACGGCAATTCCATCAAGCGGTCGGCGTAATACATCCATGACACCGAGCCGGCCACCAGGAACGAGGCAAAAATGGTGTTGATGATCAGGGAAATCTGGCTCACCGACACCCCAAGGATCGCCGGCAGCATCTGCTTCATCACCCGCCACACGCCACTGTCGCGCAGGTTCAGCCGTGGCAGCACCAGCATGCCGATCTTTTTCAGGTGCGGCAGTTGATAGAGCAATTGCGCCAGGCCACCCACCAGCACCGCCCAGCCGAGGGCCATCACCGGCGGATTGAAATACGGTGTCAGGAACACTGCGAACACGATCATGCTGACGTTGAGCAGGGTCGGCACAAAGGCCGGTACGGAAAAGCGGTTCCAGGTATTGAGGATCGCCCCGGCCAGGGACGACAGGGAAATCAGCAATATATAAGGAAAGGTCACCCGCAGCAGGTCCGAGGTGAGCTGGAATTTTTCTGGCGTATCGGTGAAACCCGGGGCCGTGGCCCAGATCACCCAGGGCGCTGCGAGCATGCCGGCCGCCGTGACCAGCGCCAGCACCAGCGTCAGCAGGCCGGTGACGTAGGCAATGAACGTGCGGGTCGCTTCGTCGCCCTTCTGGCTTTTATATTCCGCCAGGATCGGCACGAAGGCCTGGGAGAACGCCCCTTCGGCGAAGATCCGCCGCAACAGGTTGGGCAACTTGAAGGCGATGAAGAAGGCGTCGGTGGCCATCCCGGCGCCGAATATCCGTGCGATCAACGTGTCGCGAACGAACCCCAGGACGCGGGAAAGCATCGTGATAGAGCTGACGGCGGCCAACGATTTAAGCAGATTCATGAAAAGAGTTTTTGCCTGTCGATAAACAGCAGGCGAACAACGCGCCCACTTGTGCGATACTCCGCGCCGCTAAACAGTGCAGAGCCAAAGCCCGCGAGTTTACAGGTCGCACGCCGGAAAGAAATCCTTCGGTGCGCAGCACCTGCCATTCAGCGGAACGTGTCACCCGCCCTTGACAAGACTTCAACTCATCGGCATGATTCGCGGCCTATTTTGTTTGCTATTTCCCAAAAAGTCTTTCGAGGAGCTCGACGGTGGCCAACACACCTTCCGCCAAAAAACGTGCAAAACAGGCTGAGAAGCGTCGCAGCCACAACGCCAGCCTGCGTTCCATGGTCCGTACCTACATCAAGAACGTAGTTAAGGCCATCGACGCAAAAGACGCTGAAAAAGCTCAAGCTGCTTACGTTCTGGCTGTGCCAGTTATCGACCGTATGGCCGATAAAGGCATCATCCACAAGAACAAGGCTGCTCGCCATAAGAGCCGTTTGAATGGCCACGTAAAGGCCCTGAACGTTGCCGCTGCTGCCTAAGCGACGCGCTCGTTAAAAAACCGACCTCAGGGTCGGTTTTTTATTGCCTGCGATTTAACCCCCTCCTTGCGGGAGCAGTGGATCAGCCTGCCTTAATACTGAATGCACCACCACATCGCGAGCAAGCTCAGCTCCCACATTGGCTCTCGGGCGCTGCATATCCACCGTTCACCACAGATCCCTTGTGGGAGCGAGCCTGCTCGCGATGGTGTCAGTGAAAACAGATATCTCCACTAAAGCCCTGCACTATTCCCCAAAATTGAAAACCAGCGGCTTGGGCGGAGGACAGCCTCCCGGCGGCGGGAAATTCTGCACGCCCGCCTGGTCGTAGCCGGTGTAGCAACCCACTATCTTGTCGCCCTTGAAGGTCATGCGGCGCTCAACCACACCTGTCGGGTAATAGTAGACCGTCTCCCCTTCGCGCTTGGCGTACGAGTAGTCCTTGTATTCGCGCCCCTCGACCGTTATCAGGCGAAAGCCCTGCTTGGCCTCGGAGAACTTCAACTGGCCATTGGGGTAGTACTCGTTATGAGTCACGCGATCATCAGGCCCCAACAACACCTCCCGGACCTTGCGCCCGTCCTGGGTATGGCGGGCGCTTTGCTCATTACCGAACAGGTAATCACTCTCCGAGTCGAAATGCCCGTCGTTGAAAGCCCCGCGCTGCTTGCCGCAAAGCTTGATACGGGTGTATTTCCCATCAGGCACGTGGCAATAGTTCCTGTCCGCGATCAACACCCCAGTCGCATCGAATGATTGCACGTTACCAATGGGCTCATCCCCCTCGTACGTCGCCACCGTATCGGGCTGACCATTGGGGTGATAGAGACGAAAGGCGCCTTCTCGCGAACCATGGCGCCATGAGATATCCGAAAGCAGCACGGCACCGTCATCGGTGTAGGTCAGCGCCCGCCCCTCGCTCTGGCCGTTGGCATAGTTGGCCGAATAGGTGAGCTTGCCATTGGCCGCATAGGTTTCTTTCAAGCCATCCAGCACATCCGCGCGGTAATGCTCGACGAGCCGCAACACACCCGCCGCATCCACTTCGCGCAATTCGCCTTGCTTCTTGTCGGCGACAAAATCCACAGTCTGGATACCACCGCCATCCATTCTCAAGGTCCAACGACCTTCCCGGACGCCCTGCACATAACGCCCCTCACCCCAAGGCATTATCCAGTCCCCGTGCTGCTGCCCCGCCACAAAATCGCCGCGCTGGACAACCTCCCCATGACGCACGCGCTCAGAAGGCCCGTCGAAATCACCGCGCTTGTAAGTATCGAAGCCGGACATCTGCCCCTCATCGTCGCGCACCTCGATCGTCCAGCGCCCCTCATAGAAATCGTCGACGATCATGCCCTTGGAAACCGTACCCCCATCACTGACGACCCACGCCCCCTGGCGCAGTCCATCCACATAGGTGCCGGTGGACGCGTAGCCCGACTCGTCGAATTCCGCCCACTTGCCCGACCTCTTGCCCTGGACATAGACACCCAGCGCCCAGAACCGCCCATTACCCAAGGCCGCCCAGGCCCCGTCCTCGGAGCCCTGGTACACCTTCGGATCGGTTTCCCAGGCCATCCTGCTGACACGATAGGCAGCGCCCACATCCTCGTCCTGAGGCGGCACACGCTCATAAGTCAGCGTGAGCCAGCGCCCCTCGCGCTGCTGGAAAGTCTTTTTGTAGGTGTCGCGATGAGGGTCCTCTGGCGGCTGCCCCACTGACGCCGGGACACCGTCAACGCCGAAGTACCCCACCAGCGTGCCACTCGCGGGCTGCAGCGTGTCGAACTCGGCGACACCGGTCTTGGGCAACACGGCGCTGTAATCGTAGGGCGGCAACTTGCCCAGCTCTTTCTGGACCAGCGCGGCAGTGAGGACCTTGCGATCAGCGGCGATACGATCCAATACCGGCTGCAACGTCTCGAGCCGGCGATACATACCGGCGGACGGCACGAAGCGATAACCATGAAGGGCATACTGCCCCTTTGCCCGCGACAGCACGACCAGCGTCTGGAGATCACTGTCGAGACTGGCGTAGAACACCGATTCGACACTCGCATCGCCATACCTGTCGAGCACTTGCGGGACACCATCCGGCGAATCACACAGGCATGAGTAGCCTACGACACCCTCGGCCTCGCGGATAAATGCCAGCGTCGCCCCACTCTCCTGGGAAGTTTTTATCAGCGGATGGGCCAGGGGTTTTTCGCTATAAAACGGCTCGGCCAAAGCCCCGACGGACACCGAACAACCCAATACGAACAGCAGCAAAAACGCACGCATACGAATCCCTTCGCGCCAAAAGCACAACACATCCATGGAGATAAAAAAAGCGAGCCGATCGGCTCGCCCGTCATTCGCGACTTAACGCCAAGGCAAGATCGGAATAGCCGTCACCGCATTCTGCGGACTGCCCTCGATCACCCGATCGCTGTAAACCAGGTACACCAGCGTATTGCGCTTCTTGTCGAGGAATCGCACCACTTGCATGGTCTTGAACACCAGCGAAGTGCGCTCGCGGAACACCTCCTCGCCATCCTTGAGCTCACCCTTGAAGCTGATAGGCCCGACCTGGCGGCAGGCGATGGACGCCTCGGCACGATCCTCGGCCAGGCCCAGGCCGCCTTTCACGCCGCCAGTCTTGGCCCGCGACAGGTAACAGGTCACGCCATCCACCTTGGGATCATCGAACGCCTCGACCACAATCCGGTCGTTCGGTCCGACAAACTTGAACACCGTCGACACTTGGCCAATTTCTTCGGCCGAAGCCAGCAGCGGCACCGCCAGCAGCAAGCCGATCAATCCTTTTGCCAAACCCATGATTTTTCCTTAGACGAGGATCAGGTTGTCACGGTGAACCAGCTCGGGCTCCGCCATGTAACCCAACAGACCGACAATCGCATCAGACGACTGACCGATGATTTTCTGCGCTTCCAGCGCGCTGTAGTTGGCCAGGCCACGGGCGATCTCGCGACCGTCCGGGGCCACGCACACCACCATTTCGCCCCGACGGAAGCTGCCCTGGACCAGCTTCACACCCACCGGCAGCAGGCTTTTGTTGCCTTGGGACAGGGCCGCCACCGCGCCAGCGTCCAGCACCAAGGTGCCACGGGTCTGCAGATGCCCTGCCAGCCACTGCTTGCGGGCCGCCAACATGCCGCGCTCCGGGGAGAGCAAGGTGCCGATGCGCTCGCCGGCTTTCAGGCGGTCCAGCACCCGCTCCAAGCGCCCACCCACGATGATGGTGTGAGCCCCCGAGCGCGCCGCCAGACGCGCAGCGCGCAGTTTGGTCTGCATGCCGCCACGGCCCAGCGCACCACCCGTGCCGCCCGCCACCGCGTCCAGCGCCGGGTCGTCGGCGCGGGCTTCATAGATCAGCTTGGCGTCGGGATTGTTGCGCGGATCAGCATCGAACATGCCGTCGCGATCCGTGAGGATCACCAGCAGATCCGCCTCCACCAGGTTCGCCACCAGCGCGGCCAGGGTGTCGTTATCGCCGAAACGGATCTCGTCGGTGACCACCGTGTCGTTCTCGTTGATCACCGGGATGACTTTGAGCTCCACCAGCGCGCGCAAGGTACTGCGGGCATTGAGGTAGCGCTTGCGGTCGGACAGGTCATCGTGGGTCAGCAGGATCTGCGCCGTATGGCGACCGTGCTCGGCGAAGCTTGATTCCCAAGCCTGCACCAGGCCCATCTGGCCGATGGCGGCGGCAGCCTGCAGCTCATGCATCGCGCTGGGTCGCGACGTCCAGCCCAAACGGCTCATACCGGCAGCCACAGCCCCGGAAGAGACCAATACCAGCTCGACGCCAGCCTCATGCAAGGCCACCATCTGCTCGACCCACACCGCCATTGCCTGGCGATCCAGACCCTTGCCATCCGCCGTCAGCAGTGCGCTGCCGATCTTCACGACCCAGCGCTGCGCACCCGTCACCTTGCTCCGCATCATCTTCAACCTTTGCCAGCGAACGGCGCGACCCAGCGCCGCCCATGGGATTATTCGTATTTGCGTTTTACAGATACCAAAACGCCGCTCGAATGAGCGGCGCCTTGGAAACCGGCTGGTTGCGATGATAACACCGCACTGGACCAGTTAAACCTGCCCCATGCCAGCCACCCGAGAATCCCTGTGGGGGCGAGCTTGTGGGAGCAAGCTTGCTCGCGATGACATCGTCACATCCAACACCTTTGCTGGCTGTAAAATCGCTATCGCGAGCAAGCTTTGCTCCCACTGATTCGCTCACATAGGTCTTGGTTTCAACTGAGCGGCATCAGCACAAGATCAGTCGCGGACGTAGATGATTTCCGGACCGTCTTCGTCATCCACATCTTCTTCGTCCCAATCGTCGTCGCCGATGTCATGGACCGACTTGACGCCACTGCGACGCAGGGCACGCTGGTCGTCCAGCGCCTGCAACTGCGCACGGGCCTCATCTTCGATGCGCTGATCGAGCTCGGCCAGCTCTTCCTTGTAGGCCGGATCGTTGGCCAGGCGGTCGGCGCGATCTTCCAGGTAACGCATGATGTCGTGGCACAGGCGCTCGGTGCCTTCTTTGGCGATGGCCGAGATCACGTAGACCGGACCTTCCCACTCCAGGCGATCGACGATCTCCTTGACCCGCTCCTCATGCTCTTCTTCAAGGATCTGGTCGCACTTGTTCAGCACCAGCCAACGGTCGCGCTCGGCCAGGGCCGGGCTGAACTTGGTCAGTTCGTTGACGATGACTTCGGCGGCATCGGCGGCACTGGTTTCATCCAACGGCGCCATGTCCACGAGGTGCAGCAACAGACGGGTACGGGACAAATGCTTGAGGAAACGAATCCCCAGGCCTGCACCCTCGGAAGCCCCTTCGATCAACCCTGGAATGTCGGCGATTACGAAACTCTTCCAGCGGTCGACGCTGACCACGCCCAGGTTCGGCACCAGGGTGGTGAATGGGTAATCGGCCACTTTCGGCTTGGCCGCCGACACCGAGCGAATGAAGGTACTTTTACCAGCGTTCGGCAGGCCCAACAGGCCCACGTCGGCCAACACTTTCATTTCCAGCTTCAGGTCACGCTGCTCGCCTGGCTTGCCTGGCGTGGTCTGGCGTGGCGCACGGTTGGTACTGGATTTGAAACGGGTGTTGCCCAGGCCGTGCCAGCCGCCATGGGCGACCAGCAGACGCTGGCCGGCCTTGGTCAGGTCGCCAATCACTTCCTGGGTGGCCGAATCGATCACCGTGGTACCGACCGGCACGCGCAGGATCAGGTCTTCGCCCTTCTTGCCGGTGCAGTCGGTGCTGCCGCCGTTGGAACCACGCTCGGCATCGAAGTGCCGGGTGTAACGGTAGTCCACCAGGGTGTTGAGGTTTTCGTCGGCGAGCATGTAGATCGAGCCGCCGTCGCCCCCGTCACCGCCGTTCGGGCCACCGTTTTCAATGAACTTTTCCCGACGGAAACTCATGCAACCATTGCCGCCGTCGCCGGCCTTTACTCGAATCGATACTTCATCAACAAACTTCATGACACACGCCTCTCGCCATACGGACGAGCCAAAAAAACAAGACATAAGACTCTTGCAAAAATGAGCGCAGCGACCTGATGACACGCCCCAACCGCAGCGCCGACAGCCCATACAAACAGTTTTGCAAGAGACTCACCCCACAAACGAAAAAGCCCCGTCGCAAGACAGGGCTTTTCCAGCGATCTCGCAATTAAGCTGCGATAACGCTTACGTAACGACGACCGAAGGCGCCTTTTACTTCGAACTTGATCACGCCTTCGACTTTAGCGAAGAGGGTGTGATCTTTACCCATGCCCACGCCGTAGCCAGCGTGGAATTGGGTGCCGCGCTGACGCACGATGATGTTGCCTGCTTTGATAGCCTGGCCGCCATACATCTTCACGCCAAGGCGTTTGGCTTCTGAGTCGCGACCGTTACGGGTACTACCACCAGCTTTTTTGTGTGCCATGAGTTCAATTCTCCTAGTGAGGAATTAGGCTGAAATTAAGCCTGAATACCGGTGATTTTGATCTCGGTGTACCACTGGCGGTGGCCCATACGCTTCATGTGGTGCTTACGGCGACGGAACTTGATGATGCGGACTTTATCGTGACGACCTTGGGAGATCACTTCAGCCACAACGGTAGCGCCAGCAACGACTGGAGCGCCGATATTCACGTCATCGCCATTGGCGACCAACAGAACGCGATCAAAAGTCACGGATTCGCCGGTAGCGATTTCCAGTTTTTCGATCTTCAGGTATTCACCTGGGGCGACCTTGTATTGCTTGCCACCAGTAACAATTACTGCGTACGACATGGTATTTCTCCGATAATCCTGCTCACCCAGCGCTTTATAAGAAGAGGTATTGGCTGGCATGGCTGCATGGGCTGGAAGGCCCTAATGCAATTGCGTAAGGCAGGTGCTGCCCAGGAAGTTCAGGGTGCGCGATTGTACGCAAGCCAAGAGAGCCTTGCAAGTAGCCGTCCATCGCGCCTTGACAGGCCTGGGTGGGGGTCCTAGCATGCCGCGCAACCCTTCTGGAGCACCTGTCGCTGATGCAACCCCAAGCTTTCTACCGCGCGGTGGCGGACGATTTTAGCGCCGTCGACGGCATCATCAAGAAGCAGCTGACTTCCCGAGTGCCGCTGGTATCGAAAATCGGCGACTACATCACATCGGCCGGCGGTAAACGCCTGCGTCCTTTATTGGTGCTGTTGTGCGGCAAGGCCCTGGGTCGCGAAGGCGACGACATGCGCCTGCTGGCCGCCACCATCGAGTTCCTGCACACCGCAACCCTGCTGCACGACGACGTGGTCGACATGTCCGGCATGCGGCGTGGCCGTTCGACCGCCAACGCCATGTGGGGCAATGCTCCCAGCGTGCTGGTGGGCGACTTCCTGTATTCGCGCTCGTTCGAGATGATGGTCGAGCTGGGCTCGATGCCGGTGATGAAGATCCTGTCCCAGGCCACGCGCATCATCGCCGAAGGCGAAGTGCTGCAGTTGTCCAAGGTGCGCGATGCCAGCACCACCGAAGAAACCTACATGGAAGTCATCCGCGGCAAGACCGCAATGCTCTTCGAAGCCTCGACCCACAGCGCCGCCGCCCTGGCCGGTGCCAGCGCCGAACAGAGCGAAGCGTTGCGCACCTTCGGCGACCACCTGGGCGTGGCTTTCCAGCTGGTGGACGACCTGCTCGACTACAAGGGCGACGCCGAGACCCTGGGCAAGAACGTCGGTGACGACCTGGCCGAAGGCAAACCGACCCTGCCGCTGATCTACACCATGCGCGAGGGCACGCCTGAACAGGCGGCACTGGTCCGCCAGGCGATCCAGAAAGGCGGGATCGAAGATCTGGAAAGCATCCGCGAAGCGGTCGAAGCGTCCGGCTCGCTGGACTACACCGCGAACCTGGCCCGGGACTACGTTGCCCGCGCGATCAAATGCCTCGACGCCCTGCCGGCCAGCGAATACCGCGATGCGCTGGTGGAGCTGAGCGAGTTTGCGGTGGCGCGTACCCACTGATTGCATGGTAACAGCGAACTTTTGTGGCGAGGGAGCTTGCTCCCGCTCGGCTCTGTAGGCGCTGGCGCAGCCTGCGATCTTTTGATCTTTCGCTCCAGACTCGATTGGCAATGAAAAGATCGCAGCCTCGCTTCGCTCGTCAGCTCCTACGGATCCAGCGGGAGCAAGCTCATCGCCACAAAAGCCCCGCATCACCCTCTTCGCGACAAAACCCTATATAATGTGCGCCCTTTTGTCCTCCTGATACCCAAGGAACCTTAGTGAGCACGTTGCCTCCCTGCCCGAAATGCAATTCCGAATACACCTACGAAGACGGTACTCAACTGGTCTGCCCGGAGTGTGCCCACGAATGGTCCGCCAGCGGCGAAGCTGAAACAGTGTCCGACGATACCGTGAAGAAAGATTCGGTCGGCAACGTCCTGCAGGACGGCGACACCATCACCGTGATCAAGGACCTCAAGGTCAAGGGCACGTCGCTGGTGGTCAAGGTCGGCACCAAGGTCAAGAACATCCGCCTGTGCGATGGCGACCACGACATCGACTGCAAGATCGACGGCATCGGCCCGATGAAACTCAAATCCGAGTTCGTCAGAAAAGTCTGATCCTGCTGTATTCCATCCCATGCCCCGCGTGTGGGATGGAGCTTCGCCCTCTGCGCTTCAGCCCCATTTCTCGGACGTTAGCCAAGTGCCAGCCGTTCTGAGCTGCCATAACCCATCGTCAGAAAAACAATCTCAACGCCAATAGAGCCTTGCTATTTAGCGAATAAGAATTATTCTCATCGAACCCATCAAGGAGATGAGAACCATGACTTATTTGATCGATGCCTGGCTGGACCGCCCACATCCCTACCTCAGGATCCTGCATCGGGAAACCGGGGAAGTCTGTGCGGTGCTTGAAGAAGAAGCCTTGAACGAGCTGCAGGACCAGGGGGATCTGGACCTCAACAGCCTCAATTCCAGTGAACCGTTGGTGCTCAAGGAGCTGGTGCGCAATCTGTTCCTGTTCTGCTACGCCCGGGCGTTGCGCCCTACGGGTGATTTCAGCGGCAGGTTCCACGGATGAGCGTAGAAATCATGTGGGAGCGAGCGAGCTCGCGATGGCGGTGTATCAGTCACGAAAGTGTCGACTGACAGTCCGCTTTCGCGAGCAAGCTCGCTCCCACAGTTTTTTGTCCAGCAGTAAAACCGGGCAGGGTCTTACAGTACGTCCAACAGCTCGACGTCAAACACCAGCACGCTGTGCGGTGGAATGCTGCCAACGCCTTGAGCGCCGTAAGCCAGTTCGCTCGGCACGTACAGGCGCCATTTGCTGCCGGCGTTCATCAGTTGCAGGGCTTCGGTCCAGCCTGGGATCACGCCGCCTACCGGGAATTCGGCTGGCTGGCCACGATCGTAGGAGCTGTCGAACACGGTGCCGTCGATCAGGGTGCCGTGGTAATGGGTACGCACCTGGTCTTCACGGGTCGGCTTGGCGCCTTCACCTTGGGTCAGCACTTCGAATTGCAGGCCGGAAGCCAGGGTGGTGATGCCTTCACGCTTGGCGTTTTCGGCCAGGAACGCGCGGCCTTCGCCAGCAGCGGCTTCAGCCTTGGCTGCGGCTTCGGCTTGCATGATTTCACGAATGACCTTGAAGCTGGCGGACATCTCGTCCTGGCCCACGCGGCTTGGCTTGCCGGCGAACGCGTCGGTCAGGCCGGCCAGGATCGCGTCCAGGCTCACGCCCGGTGGCGGGTTGTCGCGCAGTTGGTCGCCCAACTGACGGCCAATGCCGTAGCTGACGCGGGTTTCGTCGGTGGACAGGTTAACTTCGGACATGATGCTGCTCCGCTGTGCGGACGGCTCGAGAGTTGCCGTGTGTGCCACAGCGCCTCCCGGAGCGCCCGGAACCAAAAGGGCGAGCAGACTAGCACAGATGCCCCCGCGGGTGACGAGCCCCCCGCGTCAAAGCAAGCGGCCAGAAACGACAACGCCCGCCTGCAATTCGACAGGCGGGCGTTGCGCCAGCGCGGTGAACGGACCTCAGTGCTTGGTCAGTTTGTCCAGGTAGCCCATGGCAAATGCCGAGACCACGAAAGTCATGTGGATGATCACGTACCACATCAGGTGCTCGGGATCGACGTTCTTGGCGTCCATGAAAATGCGCAGCAGGTGGATGGAGGAAATGGCCACGATCGAGGCAGCGACTTTCATCTTCAGCGATGAAGAGTCCATGGTGCCCAGCCAGTTGAGCTTTTCCTTGTCGTCGGCGATATCCAGTTGCGAGACGAAGTTCTCGTAGCCGGAAATCATCACCATCACCAGCAGGCCGCCCACCAGCGCCATGTCGATCAACGACAGCAGCACCAGGATCAGGTCGGACTCGGCCATGGAAAACACGTTGGGGATGACGTGAAAGACTTCCTGGAAGAATTTCAGCGCCAGGGCCAGCAAGCCCAGGGACAGCCCGAAGTAGATCGGCGCCAGCAGCCAACGGGAGGCGTACATTGCGTTTTCGATAAAGCGTTCCATTGAATCTCACACCAGGGCTGAAAAATCGCGGCGAGTATATCAGCCACGACCGGCCCCACAAATGCCGGGACCCTCCCTGGTCCCTGCCCTTGTGTCAAAACTTTACTGCCGGTGCCCGTGCGGTGATGGTCTTCAATGCAGCGGACGAAACTCGAAGCCGCCGACGTTGCGACAACGGCCTCCATTGATTTCACGCAGTTGGGCTTGCATGTGCAGGGACCAGATCTGCGGGTCGTCGGCCAGCTCATAGCCGTGCAGTGTCAGGCTTTGCACAATGGTATCGAGGATGGATTCGGCGGCAGTCGGGCCGGGGAATGGCCCTTGGGCCTTGATGGCAGAAGGTTGTTCACCGGCCATTCCGGCGGCGAAGAGCAAGGTCCACATACCGGTATCTCCCGCCAGGGGGCGGATGGCGCATTCGATACGGGTGACAAGGCCCAGGCATTGACGAGTGAGGCAAAGGTTGCGCGACATGGCGGCGCCCCTCGGTAGATCCGGTATTCAGCCCCGGGAGGAGGCTGTTTCGATCCGATGATGACTCTCGTTATCCTTGAGCTGAGGATAGAAGAAAAGTTCCGGTCGCAAGGGCTTTCGAGACCAGAATACGCCGAGCGGTCACAGTGTGAATATTGACGCCAAAGTGGTGGCGTTCTTTAGTAATCATCCACAAAACAGTGTGGGAGCGAGCTTGCTCGCGCTGGGCTCTGTAGGAGCTGGCGAAGCCTGCGATCTTTTGATCTTTCGCTTGGGATTCAAGTGTCAGGGGAAAGATCGCAGCCTCGTTGCACTCGACAGCTCCTACAATCAGCGGGAGCAAGCTCGCTACCACAGGAGCTTGCGGCGGTCAGGAAAACCTCAAGCCGGCTTGGCCTCCGCCAGAGCCTGCTGCGCCAGTTCCTTTTCCGCTTCCTTGATGTCGTCCTCGCTGATCATCTCCGCGATCACCCGCAGCCGCTCCACCACGCGGGCGTTGACGCTGCCCTCGGGGAACTCGCCGTTTTCATCCGGCTCGCCGGCAGGTTCGCCCACCAACAGGCTCAGGGCTTCGTCGGCCTGGCGCACGGCATAGACGTGGAACTGCCCGGCGCGCACGGCGGCCAGCACTTTCTCGTCGAGCATCAGGGTCGCGACGTTGGCCTGGGGAATGATCGCCCCTTGCTCACCGGTCAGCCCACGGGCTTCGCAGAGGCGGAAGAAGCCTTCGATCTTCTCGTTGACCCCGCCCACCGCCTGCACTTCGCCGAACTGGTTGATCGAACCGGTGATGGCGAAGCACTGCTTGAGCGGCGTCTTCGACAGGGCCGAGATCAGCGTGCAAGCCTCGCCCAGGGACGCGCTGTCGCCGTCCACGTAACCGTAGGACTGCTCCAGCGCGATACTGGCCGAGATCGCCAGCGGGAACTCCTGGGCATAACGGCTGCCCAGGTAACCGGTGAGGATCATCACGCCCTTGGAGTGGATCGGCTGGCCGAGGTTGACCTCCCGCTCGATGTCGACAATGCCGCTACCACCCGGGTACACCGTGGCGGAAATCCGCGCCGGCACACCAAACGCAGAGTCGCCGACCTCGAGTACCGTCAGCCCGTTGCATTTGCCCACGGCCGCACCCGCGGTGTCGATCAGGATGATCCCGGCGAGCATGTCGTCGAGGATTCGCGCCGAGACACGCCCGGTACGGGTGGCCTTGGCCTTGAGGGCGCGTTCGATGTGGCCGGCGTCGGTCATCTCGTCACCGGCCAGTTGGCGAATGAAATCCGCCTCGCTGACCAGTTGGAACAGGTCACCGATACGCGCCGACAAACGCCCCTGGTGCTCGGCCAGACGCGCACTGTAGGTCGCCAGGCGCGCCACCGCGTCGGCGGTCAGCGGCGCCATGCCCTCTTCCGAAGTGCGGGTCTTGAGCAACTGGGCGAACTGCTCCAGGCTCTCGTCGCCCATCGGGATGTCTTCGTCGAAATCCACCAGCACGCGAAACATTTCCTGGAAGTCCGGATCCAGGTCCTGCAAGGCGTAGTAGAGCTGGCGGGCGCCAATGATCACGACCTTGACCTGCAACGGGATGTGCTGCGGCGTCAGGGTCACCGTGGCCAGCCGGCCCAGCTCACCCAGTGGCGATTCCATTTTCAGCTTGCGCGATTGCAGGGCACGCTTGAGCGCATCCCACACGAACGGCTCCCCGAGCATTTTTTCCGCTTCGAGAATCAGGAAACCGCCGTTGGCCCGGTGCAAGGCGCCCGGACGCAACTGCCGGTACGTGGTGTAGAGCGCGCCCTGGTCGGTGCTGTATTCGATGCGACCAAACAGGTTGTCGTAGGTCGGGTGCGGCTCGAACACCACTGGCGCGCCGCCACTGAACGGATGCCCGACCACCAGGCTCGGGGCGTACTGTTCCTCCAGCAGTTTGCGGGCGATGGCGTCGGTCTTGCTGTCGTCCACCAATTGCTCGACCACGGTCTTGAGCAGATAGACCTGCATGGCCTGCAAGTAGCCGCAGACCGCAGCGTTCTCTGCGTATTTCTCCGACAGTGGTGCCAGCAACGGTTGCAGGGCCAGGGTGATGGTTTCTTCGTTGAGGTGGCGCAACTGGTTGCTGGACTCGCGCTTCCATTGCGGCAGGCTGGCGAGCTCTTCGTTCAAGCGCTCTTCCAGGCCCGAGATGTCGTCATGGAAACGCTCGCGCTCGGCTTCCGGCAACTGGGCGAATTCCGCTTCATCCAGGGCCTTGCCTTCGCTCATCGGCGTGAAGGCGATGTTGCTGCTGTCACGGTACAGCGCGACATCCTTCTCCAGCGCCAGGCGCTCGATCACATCCAGGGCACGGTCGTAGCGCTGGTTGAAGGCGCGGTCGATGGCGCTTTTCTTCTGCTGGTAGGACGGGTGCTCGAACACCGCCGGGAAGGTCGCCAGCAGGTTGTCGATCAGGCCGTTGATGTCGGTGATGAAGGCACCGGCCGTGCCTGACGGCAGTTCCAGGGCACGGGGCTCGCGGGGCTCATCGAAGTTGTTGACGTAGACCCAGTCCGCCGGGGTCTGCAGGCGCTTGCCTTCGGCCTTGAGGTAGCGTTTGACGAACGAAAACCGGCCTGTGCCGGGCTCGCCCATGACGAATACGTTGTAACCGGGGCGCGGCATGGCCACGCCGAACTGCAAGGCTTCGACCGCACGTTCCTGGCCAAGCACACCGCGGAAGGGCTCCAGATCATTGGTGGTAGAGAAGCTGAACTGTTCAGCGGAAAACGGACGGGTCAGCGCTTCGGGCGCTAGACGCAAGCTGGCAGCAACAGGATCAGGCATCGGGCTTCCTTACATCAGGCGGGGCAGATAGCGGCATTCTGGCGCTGCCTGTACCTGACTGGCAAGGAGCGCCTCTGCCCAAAGCATAGTCAAAGGGAAAACCGCAGGCGGGGCCCAGTGGACAGGCGATCTCACAGTAATGTTTTTGCAAAATGTCACGGAACCCCTGGATCGTGCCTAAACTCCAAATTGCGCGGCTGGAACAATAACCGGCCCACTGGCAGCTGTAGGGGCCAGACCCTGTCCATTGGTATGCACATAAAGAGAACATAGCTATGAAACGGATTCTTCTCGGTACTCTCTTCACCGCTGTATCCCTCAACGCCATGGCTCAGGCGCCGGGCGGCCCGGATTGCGGCTGGGGCAACATGCTGTTCGAAGGTCAGCGTGGCACTCCGGCACACTTCCTGGCATCCACCACCAACGGCACTTCCGGTAACGCTACCTTCGGCATGACATCCGGCACCAACGGTTGCTCGACCAACGCGGCACTGACCTACGGTGGCAAGTCCTGGCTGGCCATGAATGGCATGATGAACGAGCTGTCCGAAGACATGGCCAAGGGTCAAGGCGAAGCGCTGACCACCTATGCCGTGGTACTGGGCGTAGCGCCGGAAGACCGCGCACATTTCTCCGCCGTCACCCACGAGCACTTCCAGCAGATCTTCAGCAAGGCTGACGTGACCGCCGAAGACGTGCATACCAACACCCTGGCCGTGCTGAAAAGCGATCCTCGCCTGGCCAAGTACGCCACTCAAGCTTAAGCTCGACACCACTCGCTCCTCTCGGGGAGCGGGTTTTCTTTTTGGGGCCCCTTCGGTCTTTATTTTTCGCCTTTCCAAGTAGCCGACTATGCTCAAACGCCTTGCCTGGCTGGCGCTCTGTGTGTGCGCCCCGCTGTCCGCCGCGCCTCATGTCGACCCTCAACGTTTGCAGCAACTGGCCAATGACCGCTTCTGGATTTCCCTGGGCCACTACGAAACCGCCAAGCTCGGCGGTTGGCGCAGCTATATCAGTGACAAGAAATTCTTCCTCGCACCCGATGGCAACGAACATCCCGAGCGTGAACTGAGCGCCACGCTAAACGCCCTGTACGGCCCGGCCAGCGCCGGCCAGCAACATGCCCAGTGCGTGTACCCGGCGCGAACGCGCTGGCTCAAGGCCCAGCTCAGCCTGACAGACCTGCCGACGGTCAATTGCAGCGACTTCACCCAGTGGTTCAAGGACGTCTCGCCCCACAGCGCGGTGATGATCTTCCCCGCCGCGTACTTGAACAGTCCCTCCTCGATGTTCGGCCACACCCTGTTGCGCATCGACCAGGCCGATGTGCAAAGCGACAAGACCGCCCTGCTCAGCTATGCGATCAATTTCGGCGCCTACATCGAAGGCTCGGACAACAGCATCCTCTATGCCTGGAAGGGCCTGATGGGTGGCTATCCCGGCCTGTTCGCCCTGGTGCCGTACCAAGAAAAACTCTCCGAGTACCGTAGCCTGGAGAACCGCGACCTGTGGGAATATCGCCTGAACCTGAGCCAGGCGGAAACCGAGCGCATGGTCGAGCACGTCTGGGAACTCAAGCAGATCCAGTTCGACTATTTTTTCTTCGACGAAAACTGCTCCTATCGCCTGCTCGAATTGCTGCAAGTGGCTCGCCCCAGCCTGCGCCTGACTGAACAATTCCCGCTGACCGCGATTCCCACCGACACCGTCAAGGCAGTGAAAGAAGCCGGCCTGGTGGAAAGCATCCAGTATCGACCGTCCCGTGAACGGGAACTGCTCAGCCGCGCCGAACCGCTCAGCGATGATGAACAGCAATGGGTACTGAAAGTCAGCGCCGACCAGCAGCAACTGCAAGCCCCCGGCTTCAAGGCGCTGCCGCGCGAACGCCAGGCGCTGATCATCGATGCGGCCTATCGCCTGGAGCGCTATCGCGCCAACGGCCAGGAACGCGATCCACAGCGCTCCCAGCGCAGTTTCGAACTGTTGCGGGCGATCAACCAGAACCCCGCGCCGGAACTCGACATCCCGCAACCGGGACTGCCCGAGGACGGTCACCAGTCGCGCACCTGGCAGGCCGGCCTCGGCACCCGGGGCGACCGGGCGTTCGGCGAGTATGGCTTGCGCATGGCCTACCACGATCTCAACGACAACGCCGAGAGCTTCCCCTTGGGCGCACAGATCGAAATCCTGCAATTGAAACTGCGCCAGTACGAAGGCAATGACTGGCAGGTGCAACAACTGGACCTGGCGACCATTCGCTCCCTGACCCCACGCAACGAGCTGCTGCAACCGCTGTCCTGGCAGGTCACCGGCGGCCTGGAGCGGGTGCCAGGCAAACACGACGATGAAACCTTGGTCAGCCACGTCAACGGCGGCGCCGGTGGCACCTGGGCGCTGGGCGAAGAGGTGCTGGGCTTTGCCCTGGGCACGGTACGGGTCGAGCACAACAACGATTTCGCCCAATTCATCGCCCCGGCCGCCGGTTTCAACAGCGGTGTGCTGTGGAAAAACCCGCTGGGCAACCTGAGCCTGGAAGCCAAGGGTGACTATTTCGTCAACGGCGAAGTGCGCCGCAGCCTGAGCTTGAATCAACAATGGGAATTGTCCCGCAACCTCGGCCTGCGCCTGAGTGCCCAGCGGGAATTCAGCCAATTGGCCTCGCCGGAGAACGAAGTGATGCTCGAGGTGAAGTGGTACCACTATTGAATCTGAGCGAGAGAAGGGGAAAACAAAGCACAACCTCAAGTCGAATCAGGCGTGAGTCCGGACTCACATTTCGAAGTCAGCCAAAATCAAGTAGATTGGTTTGAATAAACCTTTAATCGGAATTGAATGCTGCGATGCTTGATTATCTGCACATGAAAAACGTGGGGCCTGCTCCTGAGCTCGAAGTTAACTGGGCGCCACGAATCAATCTGATCACGGGTGACAATGGACTGGGGAAAAGCTTTTTGCTGGACCTGGCCTGGTGGGCGCTGACGCGCACCTGGGCCAATACGCCAGCGCTTCCTGTAAACCCCGGCAAGTCCTCAATCAAATATGTTGTAAAAGGTAAATCCGGCGTCGCCCAGCCTGTCGTATCGACCTATAAACGCGAAGACAGCTCCTGGCCCTTGAAGCAAAGCCGTCCCACCATGCCCGGCATCGTGGTTTACGTACGCATCGACGGCGGCTTTTCCGTCTGGGATCCGGCCCGCAATTACTGGCGCTCCGATAAGGATCGCCCCGCCGCATATCACTTCTCTGCCGACGCCGTATGGGATGGCCTTGATGTCAACGGACAAAGAGTCTGTGAAGGCTTGGAGCGCGACTGGGTCAACTGGCAAAACGGCCGCAAACCCCAATTCAAAGCGTTGGAAAACGCCTTGCGCGACCTCTCCCCCGCCACTGAACCGCTATGCGTCGGGGCGCCCAGACGCGTCTACCTGGGCGAGGGTCGAGAACGACCGACACTCACCATCGGCAATCAGAACGTGCCTGTCACGCTGGCCTCGGCAGGCGTAAGACGAATATTGGGCCTGGCTTACTTTCTTGTGTGGGCCTGGTATGAACACCAGGCAGCTGCCGAGCTGCTCGACAAAAAACCCGAGCGCCGGTTTGTCATCCTGTTCGACGAGCCCGAGACTCATTTACATCCAAGGTGGCAACGCACGCTGATGCCCAGCCTCTTGCAAGCTATCAAGACCTTGCGCGGGAGCCACGGCGCCGAGCCCCCCCAACTCCTGGTTGCTACGCACTCGCCGCTTGTCGCCGCCTCCCTTGAGCCGATATTCGATGAAGAACAGGACGATCAGATTCAGTTGTCGATTCAGGACCATAAGGTCACGCTGACACAAGGACACTGGGCGGCCCAGGGTGATGCCAGCAGTTGGTTGGTCTCTGACACGTTCGGACTGGAACAGGCGCGCTCGCTGGAGGCAGAAAAAGCCATCGAGGCCGCCGAAGCGTTCATGCGTGGCGAGAAACAACTGCCTGAAGGACTCAAGACCCGTGCATCCATCCACAGGTCGCTACAAAAACTGCTTCCTGCCCACGATGAATTCTGGCCACGCTGGCTGATCGAGAGCGGCCTCCTGACGCTCAATGGCGAGGGTAATCAATGATCCCGGTGACCCGGCCAAAGGAACCCGCCGACTTTGATAAGAAGGTCAGAACACCGGGGACACAATGGCTCAAGGATAATCCCGGCGCTCCTCGCCCCTCACCGCTCTGGAACAAATGCTCGCAAGCGCTGGCCGATCATTACGCCAACCTATGTGCCTATGCGGCCATGCTTGACCCTACCGGCGGAACGGTTGACCACTACCTCAGCTACAAGAACTTCCCAGGCCTGACCTATGAATGGAGCAATTACCGCTTCGCCTCCGGTACTTTGAATTCCAGCAAGAAAACCGCTGATGACACGGTGCTTGACCCCTATGACGTGGGCCCAGGCTGGTTCGAAATCATTTTGCCGTCGCTTCAGATGCGCACCACAGAAGCGATACCTGCGGCTTATCGTGAAAAAGCCGAGTACACACTCAAGCGACTTAAATTGCGTGACGGTGAGCGCGTCATTCGCTGGCGCCAGAGTTGGTACAACATGTACAAACAAAAAAAACTGACCCTTGAAGGGCTCCGTGAAGTTGCGCCGTTGATTGCAGATGCCGTTGAAAAAGCGGCCCTGTGAAGACAACCTCATTTGCCTGCAACCGCAGATTTTTTTGATCATTCTTTCACCACTCGTCAACAACTTCGCCTCTAGACTCTCCTTGTAAGGCCGCCAATGCGGCAGGGAGACAGGCATGTGGCGCGCGGTAACGATGTTGAGTGTGATGTTGTTGGTCAGCGGCTGTGAAACCACCCACGAAGACCTGATCGCCCGGGGTTATCCACCAGCGTTCGCCGACGGCTACGACGACGGTTGCAGCAGTGGCCGGCAAGCCGCCGGGGTGATCACCGGCCAATTCAGAAAAGATGTGCCGCGTTACCTCAAGGATCCGCGTTATGCCGAAGGCTGGAGCGATGGTTTCCGCCAGTGCCAGGCCATGCGCGAGAGCGAAGAGCGTAATGCCTACCGCGAGCGCCATTGGGACGAACGTGAACGGGCCTGGCAGCAACAGAAAGACCAGGACGCCGCCCGGGCTTATCGCTCGCAATAAGTCGCGTACAGACATCCGTCGAAACCAAAACCCTGCAACCATGGCCCAAACTCCAATGCAGAGGAGCAAATGCCATGAGCCGCGCCTTCGTCAACGAAGATAACGCCGCTGCCCAGGCCGACCAGCCGGTCGAACGCCAGGTCAGCGCGCAGCCCAACTACGTCACGCCCACAGGACTGGCCCAGCTACAGGCCCGGGTCGCCGAGTTGCAGGCACTGCACGCCCAGCAGGCGAGCCGTGGGGAGCTGGCGGACAAGCAGCGGATCGCCGACCTTGAACGGGATCTGCGCTATTTCACGCAGCGCCTGCAAAGCGCCCAGGTCGTTGCGCCGGCTTCATCCGATCAAGTGCGGATCGGCCACTGGGTGACCTTTGTCGATGAACAGGACCACGAGCAGCGGGTGCAATTGGTCGGGGAAGACCAGGCCGATGCGGCCAGTGGGCTGATCAACTGGGGCTCGCCGTTGGGACGGGCGTTGCTGGGGGCAAAGATTGGGGATGAGGTGACATGGGAGCGACCATTGGGGAATCTCGTTATCGAGGTCGTTGCGATCGGTCTCCAGTGATACTGCCAGTCTGATTAAACATGCCTGAAGCCTCTGACAAGATCCGATATGACCCGGTCATCAATTAAGCCTTACACACTGTGAGCGAGCTTGCTCGCGATGACGGAGTGTCAGTCAACATTTCCACTGACTGCCCCACCGCTATCACGAGCAAGCTCGCTCCCACAATGGATGTGCATATCGAGTAGGAGGCGGATTTACATCCGCCGTCCTCTCACACCACCGTACGTACGGTTCCGTATACGGCGGTTCAGATTATGCGGATAAACCATTGATCGTATCCAGTATCGAGACCAGTCCAAACCGGTCCCATAGTTTCTTCGGTAACGCCTGATTCATATGTGACGCTCCCGA
>NZ_LMDO01000037.1:0-33324 GCF_001425105.1 Pseudomonas sp. Root401
AGCTCTGCCGGGTGGCATTTGCCTTGATGAAAAATCAGAGCGAATACCAGCCGAAGCCTATGTTGCAGGGTTGCCCTGCAACATAGAATCTCCCACATTTGATCTGCAGTGACTACAAGAGTGTGTGGTCACACATGCTCCATTGTGGGAGCGAGCCTGCTCGCGATAGCTTTCGGTCAGCCACCGCATAAACCGAGGCTTACTTCTCTACAAACGCCCGCTCGATCAGGTAATCACCCGGCTCACGCATACGCGGCGAAACGGTCAGGCCGAAGCTGTTGAGCACTTCGCTGGTCTCGTCGAGCATGCTAGGGCTGCCGCACAACATGGCGCGGTCGTCCTGCGGGTTGATCGGTGGCAGGCCGATGTCGCGGAACAGCTTGCCGCTGCGCATCAGGTCGGTCAGGCGGCCTTCGTTCTCGAACGGCTCGCGCGTCACGGTCGGGTAGTAGATCAGCTTTTCACGCAGCGCTTCGCCGAAGAACTCGTTCTGCGGCAAGTGTTCGGTGATGAACTCGCGGTAAGCGACTTCATTGACGTAACGCACGCCGTGGCACAGGATCACTTTTTCGAAACGCTCATAGGTTTCCGGATCCTGGATGACGCTCATGAACGGCGCCAGGCCAGTACCAGTGCTGAGCAGATACAAATGCTTGCCAGGCTTGAGATCGTCCAGCACGAGGGTGCCGGTGGGTTTCTTGCTGATAATGATCTCGTCGCCTTCCTTCAGGTGCTGCAACTGGGAGGTCAGCGGACCATCAGGCACCTTGATGCTGAAGAACTCGAGATGCTCTTCCCAGTTCGGGCTGGCAATCGAGTAAGCGCGCATAAGCGGGCGGCCATTGGGCTGTTGCAGGCCGATCATCACGAACTGACCGTTCTCGAAGCGCAGGCCCGGATCGCGGGTGCACTTGAAGCTGAACAGAGTGTCGTTCCAGTGATGAACACTGAGGACACGCTCGTGGTTCATGTTGCTCATGTACGGGGACTCCTGGGAATAATGCCTGCGCCGATAATCTGCGCAATTGCATCGCATTCTAATGGCGGCGACAATATCTGTTAAATGGATTATTAAGATAAGGGTTATCGGTTATATCGATATGCGATTTACTCTCCGTCAACTTCAAGTCTTCGTCGCCGTCGCCCAGCAGGAAAGCGTGTCTCGCGCTGCGGGTCACCTCAATCTGTCGCAGTCGGCGGCCAGCACCTCCATCACCGAACTGGAGCGGCAATCGAGCTGCCAATTGTTCGACCGTGCCGGCAAGCGCCTGAGCCTCAACGCCCTGGGCAAACAACTGCTGCCCCAGGCAGTCGCGCTGCTGGACCAGGCCAAGGAAATCGAAGACCTGCTCAACGGCAAGTCCGGTTTCGGCTCACTGGCGGTCGGTGCCACCCTGACCATCGGCAATTACCTGGCGACCTTGTTGATCGGCGGTTTCATGCAGCGCCATCCAGAAAGCCAGGTGAAGCTGCACGTGCAGAACACTGCCAATATCGTGCACCAGGTTGCGCATTACGAAATTGATCTGGGTCTAATCGAAGGTGACTGCAGCCATCCGGACATCGAGGTACAGAGCTGGGTCGAGGACGAACTCGTGGTGTTCTGCGCCCCTCAACACCCGCTGGCCAAGCGCGGCCAGGCGACCATGGAGGAACTGACCCATGAGGCGTGGATTCTACGGGAACAGGGTTCCGGCACGCGCCTGACCTTCGACCAGGCCATGCGTCACCACCGCAGCGCGCTGAATATCCGCCTGGAACTGGAACACACCGAAGCGATCAAGCGCGCCGTGGAATCCGGCCTGGGCATTGGCTGCATCTCACGCCTGGCCCTGCGCGACGCTTTTCGCCGCGGCAGCCTCGTCGCAGTGGAAACCCCGGACATGGACCTGGCGCGGCAGTTTTATTTCATCTGGCATAAGCAAAAATACCAGACCTCGGCCATGCGCGAATTCCTCGAGCTATGCCGGGCTTTCACCGCCGGGGCCCAGCGCAGCGACGAAATCGTGCTGCCGACCATTGCCTGAGCCGTTACAGCAGCACCACGCCCCACACCAACGCGATCATCGTCAGGGCGACGAACTGGGCGGCGCTGCCCATGTCCTTGGCGTTTTTTGACAATGGGTGCAGCTCCAGGGAGATGCGGTCGATGGCCGCCTCCACTGCCGAGTTGAGCAATTCCACGATCAATGCCAACAGGCACACGGCAATCAGCAGCGCCTGCTCGACACGACTGACGTTGAGGAAGAATGACAACGGAATCAACACGACGTTGAGCAGCACCAACTGACGGAAAGCCGCTTCGCCGACAAAAGCTGCACGCAGCCCATCCAAAGAATAGCCGGAGGCGTTGAGGATGCGTTTCAGGCCGGTCTGGCCTTTAAAAGGTGACATAGAGTGGGCAACTGATCGAAAAGGAGTGGAGAAGCTAATTCAAACCCGGTCAAAAAAGCGTGAACCGGAACACTAAGCCTGCGGCGAAATTG
The DNA here is from genome assembly GCF_001425105.1 of Pseudomonas sp. Root401. Classification (NCBI taxonomy): domain Bacteria; kingdom Pseudomonadati; phylum Pseudomonadota; class Gammaproteobacteria; order Pseudomonadales; family Pseudomonadaceae; genus Pseudomonas; species Pseudomonas sp. Root401. The sequence continues at coordinate 2,487 of NZ_LMDO01000037.1, forward strand.
ACTCAAGTTGTTGCAGCAGCAAGGCCGCCTGGGTCCGGGTGCGCACGTTCAGTTTACGAAAGATCGCCGTGACGTGGGCCTTGATGGTGGCCTCCGACACGTTCAGTTCGTAGGCAATCTGCTTGTTCAGCAAGCCTTCGCAGACCATGGTCAACACCCGGAACTGCTGCGGCGTGAGGCTGGCCAGCCCTTCGCTGGCGGCCTTGGCTTCCTCGGACACGCTCACCGCTTCGAACGCCTGGGGCGGCCAGCAGACATCGCCGTCCAGGACGGCCTTCACGGCCTTCTGAATCATCTCAAGGGAACTGGACTTGGGGATGAATCCGCTGGCGCCGAACTCCCGGGCCTTGACCATCACCGAGGCCTCTTCCTGGGCCGAGACCATGACCACGGGGATCTGCGGGTATTGGCCCCGCAACAGCACCAGCCCTGAAAAACCATAGGCACCGGGCATGTTCAGGTCCAGCAGCACCAGGTCCCAATCGGCCTTCGCCGTCAACTGGACCTCCAGTTCCGCGATACTGGCCACCTCCGTCAACCGGACAGCCGGGCCGAGGCCCAGGGTCACAGCCTGATGCAACGCGCTGCGAAAGAGCGGGTGGTCATCGGCAATCAGGATTTCGTATGTGGCCATTTTTCAAATGATCCTGTTTTTAATGGCAGGCCCGATGCATTCGCGCCTCGCCAAGACAACTCAAGACACCGCCATGCAGCGGCATCCACAGGGGCACATTCAACGCCAAACACGGCGTTTCAAACATTGGCGGCGCCCTGGTCGGCGCCAAGCATGCCCAGCGAAGCCGGGGTGGTCAAGCAGCACGGCCGTCACAGTGTCCAGTATGGGCCACTATTGGGCCAATACTGCTTGCGGCGTGCGGATAAAGGGTTGCAACTCAGCGTGGGCCGGGGTCGACACGTTCACCTCCTGCTGGCCCTTGGCGCCCAGGTAATGCTGGCTGAACACATCGAAATAGGCGTCCAGGGCCGAAGCGGCATCGCTGTCCCCCGCCAGCTCCAGGCACAATGCCGCCACTTCGGCGGTGCACAGGTGCTCGCTGCGGGTCGAACGGCGCAGACGGTAACGCGATAGTCTATCGGGCAGCAGGCTCAGGATCGGCAGTCGGTCGAAATACGGGCTTTTACGGAAAATCTTCCGCGCCTCGGTCCAGGTCGCATCCAGCAGAATGAACAGCGGGCGCTTGGAATCATCGAGGTCAACCGTGTGGGTGACCCGCGATGGCTCGACGTATTCGCCCGGAAACACCAGGTAGGGTTGCCATTGCGGGTCGTTCAGCAGCGCCAGCAGTTGCTCATCGACGTCGGTGCGCGACCAGATGAACGCGTGATTGTCGCGCACGACGTCGGCAATCAGCCAACCCGTGTTGCTCGGCTTGAACACTTCCTTGTTGGTCATGATCAGGCAGACTCCGGAGCGGGTCTCGACACTCGGACGCCAGGCGCACAGGCAATGGCTCTCGATCACCCGGCAGGCGCTGCAACGGGGTGCGCGCCAACCACGGGCCTGGATCGGCCTGATCCCCTCATCGATGCGCTGATCGCGCAGGCGGGCTACGGCGTTAGGGGCGTGATTCATCATGGGCAACGCCGGCAGACAGGAAAACTCGACACGAACAACACTCGGCAGGGCAATAAAGGCCGGCAGTCTACCAGAGCGCACGAGCCTGTACCGCCCACCCGGGCTCCCCTATAATTCCCGGCCACTGAACGCACAGTCATGTGATCGGTCGAACCACCAGTCACTGAACCAGGAGAGTTTCATGCTGCGCCTTATCGTCCCTACCGTTGCCGTTCTGCTGGCGACGTCCTTCAGCGCTCAGGCTGCTTCGCTGAAAGAACTCGAACTGAACAAGATGCTGCAGAACGTCGCCAAGGAAAGCAGCGTCGGTACGCCGCGGGCGATCAACGAAGACATTCTCGACCAAGGCTATACCGTCGAAGGCACTGAGCTGATCAACCATCTCAGCGTGCAAAGCAGCCACGCCCAGAAAATGCGCGCAGATCCCAAGGCTGTGTATTTCCAGTTGGGCTCTACGGTGTGCACCAACCCGGGTTTCCGCAAGTTGATGGCCAAGGGCGCAACCATGCGTTACGAGTTCACCGAGGTTAAGACCAACCGCCCGGTCGCGACCGAGCGCTTCCAGGAATCGGATTGCCCGAAACCGGCCAAGACGAAGAAGTAATCAACCTGAGCTTGCGCGCCGCTGCTCATCGTCGGCGCGCAACTCCGCCACCAGCGCCTGCAAGTAACGCGAGCGCCATGCTCGCCCTCCCAGCCGACGACAGCATTCTTCCTCAAGACTCACCCGATTGGCCTGTGCCGATTCCCGCAGCATCAGGTACAACTGCCTGTCGAGCTCCAGAGTGACCCTGGTCATTTCTCCCGCCTCCATGCCCGATCCGCTTCAATCCATCACGTGGCACCCAGCCCTGGGCGTCAAATTGCATTGGCACGCTTGTTATCAGTAAATCAGAGCGGCACGCACCCGGCCGGCAATCTGACGAGCGGCGCAATAGTTCAGCGCATGTATCAGCGGTTGCCAACGGTCACTTTTGAGCGCCATGATCAGGACAGCAAAGATCGACATGACGGTCTAGATTCAAAGTATCCATAGTCTTTTCATCGGGCAGAAAGAGGCTGCCCGGCCAACACCTTGGCGTGTGATTGTTTTTATCAAAGGGAAAAGCAGAACCCGCTGGATGGCTTGGTCGCCTTGCTGCAGACCGCGTCAAGCCAGGTCACCCTCCAGGCCGATGCCTGGGCTGACAACGACACACGGAGTGTCGTGGCCTCGATGAATCTCTCGTCCGGGCCGGGGTCCTGTTAAGAAGGAGAAGCTGAATGCCTTACAAACCGAATGACCTGCTCAGTCGTCATTTTGAGAACCACGGCCACGACCTCACCCGCAAGGTCGAAGAACAACTCAACCTGGTCTCCCCCAACAGCCCCAACCTCCCCATTTACCGAGACATGATCCTGACTGTGCTGCGCATGGCCCAGGAAGATCACAACCGCTGGAATGCCAAGATCACGCTACAAGCCCTGAGGGAACTGGAACACGCCTTCCGTACCCTCGAGCAGTTCAAGGGCCGGCGCAAGGTCACGGTCTTCGGCTCGGCCCGAACGCCTATCGAACATCCGCTGTATGGTCTGGCCCGAGAGTTGGGGGCTGCACTGGCCCGCTCGGACATGATGGTCATCACTGGCGCCGGCGGTGGCATCATGGCCGCCGCCCATGAAGGTGCAGGGCGCGACCACAGCCTGGGATTCAATATCACCCTGCCTTTCGAGCAACACGCAAACCCGACCGTTGAAGGCACGCCGAACCTGCTGCCGTTCCACTTCTTCTTCACCCGTAAACTGTTTTTCGTCAAAGAGGCCGACGCACTGGTGCTCTGCCCTGGCGGTTTCGGCACGCTTGATGAAGCGCTGGAAGTCCTGACGCTGGTACAGACAGGCAAGAGCCCGCTGGTGCCGGTGGTCCTGCTGGATGTCCCGGGCGGCAAGTTCTGGCAAGGAGCCCTGAACTTTATCCGCGAGCAATTGGAGGAAAACCGCTACATCCTACCCACCGACATGAAGCTGATGCGCCTGGTGTACAACGCCGAAGAGGCCGTGGAAGAGATCAACCAGTTCTACCGCAACTTCCACTCCAGTCGCTGGCTCAAGCATCAGTTCGTGATCCGCATGAATCACAAGCTAAACGAACAAGCGCTGCAGCAGATGCAGGGAGAGTTCGCCGATTTGTGCCTGAATGACTGTTTTCATCAACATGACTACAGCGGTGAAGAGCACGACGAAGCCCAGTTCAGTCATCTGACGCGACTGGCGTTTACCTTCAACGCCCGGGATCACGGTCGTTTGAGGGAACTGGTGGATTACATCAACCTGCCGGAAAACTGGGCCCAGCCCGCCCAAAAACCCCATCCCCTCACATGGGAGCCGATCAAGGTAACCTGAGCCCATAAAAAAACGGCCTGCTATCGAAATAGCAGGCCGTTTTTGTTTAGTCATCCATACCGCGACCGCTGAACAAGCGGTTGATCATTTCCATGGAGTAACCTCGATACGCCAGGAAACGCCCCTGTTTGGCTCGTTCCCGTGCATCGATGGGTAAATGTCCTGAGAACTTGCGGCGCCAGGTGTCCGTCAGTTGCTCCTGCCAATCAATACCGCTTTCGCGCAAGGCAAGTTCGATATCCGGGCGTTGCAAACCGCGTTGGCCCAGTTCCTCACGAATTCGCAAAGGACCATAGCCGGAACGGGCGCGATAAGAGACAAAGCTTTCCAGGTAACGGGACTCCGACAGCAAGCCCTCTTCGGTCAAACGGTCGAGGGCCGTGTCGATCAACTCATCGGGAGCGCCGCGCTGACGCAGCTTACGCGTCAGCTCGACTCGACCATGCTCGCGCCTGGCGAGCAGGTCCATTGCTGTTCGCCGCACCGCGACGAGGGTATCGAGTACGACGGTCATCGAATCGATCAGATGTCAGCGTCAGCCAGGTCGTCAGCGGTCTCGCGATTAGCCACGGACTTGACGTCTGCCACCGGGCTCAACAGCTTGTCACGCAGTTGCTTCTCAAGGGCGGCGGCGACTTCCGGGTTATCCGCCAGGAACTTGGCCGAGTTGGCCTTGCCCTGACCGATCTTGGTGCCGTTGTAGGCATACCAGGCGCCCGACTTCTCGACGAAACCGTGCAATACACCCAGGTCGATCATCTCGCCATTGAGGTAGATGCCCTTGCCGTAAAGAATCTGGAACTCGGCCTGACGGAACGGCGAAGCCACCTTGTTCTTCACGACCTTGACGCGGGTTTCGCTGCCGACAACCTCATCACCTTCTTTCACCGCGCCAGTACGGCGGATGTCGAGGCGAACCGAAGCGTAGAACTTCAGCGCGTTACCACCGGTGGTGGTTTCCGGGCTGCCGAACATCACGCCGATCTTCATACGGATCTGGTTGATGAAGATCACCAGGCAGTTGGCATTCTTGATGTTACCGGTGATCTTGCGCAGGGCCTGGGACATCAGGCGAGCCTGGAGGCCGACGTGCATGTCGCCCATTTCACCTTCGATTTCAGCCTTTGGCACCAGTGCCGCCACGGAGTCGACGATGATCACGTCAACCGCGTTGGAACGCACCAGCATGTCGGTGATTTCCAGGGCCTGTTCGCCGGTATCCGGCTGGGAAACCAGCAGGTCGTCGACGTTGACCCCCAGTTTGCCGGCGTATTCCGGGTCCAGGGCGTGTTCGGCGTCGACGAAGGCGCAGGTCGCACCGGCTTTTTGGGCCTGGGCGATCACGGACAGGGTCAGTGTGGTTTTACCGGAAGACTCAGGACCGTAGATTTCAACGATTCGGCCTTTTGGCAGGCCGCCGATGCCAAGCGCAATGTCCAGGCCCAGGGAGCCGGTGGAGATGGAAGGAATAGCCTGACGGTCCTGATCGCCCATACGCATTACGGCACCCTTGCCGAATTGACGTTCGATCTGACCCAAGGCCGCAGCCAAGGCTTTCTTCTTGTTGTCGTCCATTAAAGTCCTCACGTAATCAATAAGGCCTGACGGCCAACACCTGTATAAGTAGCCAGTATTATTCCACAGCGATTGAGGATCGCCTACCCCTGATTTGAGATTTCTACAGCGGCATGTTGCAGCAGCCCGTCTAGCGCGGCCTTCACCGTTTGTCGGCGGACCTCGTCGCGGTTGCCTGCAAAGAAGCGCTGCTCGCTGATCACCGTCTCGCCAACGCCCCAGGCCAGCCATACGGTACCCACCGGTTTATTCGGTGAACCTCCATCCGGCCCAGCTACACCGCTGACCGCCACGGCAAAACGCGCCAGGCTTTTATGCTGGGCGCCTCGCACCATGGCCTCGACCACCTCGCGACTGACCGCCCCCACCTTCTCGAACAACTCGGTCGGCACATCCAACTGCTGGGTCTTCTGGCGATTGGAATAAGTGACAAAACCAGCCTCGAACCAGGCCGAACTCCCGGGAATCCGGGTAATCGCCTCGGCGATCCCGCCGCCCGTGCAGGATTCGGCCGTGGTGACGTGGGCATTGAGCAACTGCAGGCGCCTGCCCAATTCAGCGGCCAGTTCGGTAATGTCGTCCATGGTGCTCTCCTGATTCCACGCAATTGAGGCCTACCGTACACGAGCAATGGAAGCTTGCAAGGCTCGAGGGATTACCGACCCAGCGCTCTGATATAGGCCTGACAGGCCTGCAAGGCAATCAATCCGCGATCACCGGCGTCGGTGATGGCGATAATTCGTTGAGCATGCGCCGGGTCAAGTCGGGCGCGTGGGGCGCCATGATCCAGGCCGCCGGTGCGGGAGGCGGCAGGCACTGCACAACCGGCGACAACATCGTCGGCGTCGAGGAGGACTGACAGCCGGACATCGGCAGTAGCAAGGCGATCGCGCAGGCGATCCTGGTCACGTTGGGCATCGTTCAAGGCTCGGTAATGGGTTTGTTCGCTGGCGGCGAGCTGCTGCTCCAGGGCCAGGCGCTTGTCTTGCTCGGCCTTTTGCTGCGTCGCGGCCGCTTGGGTCATTTGATTAAGCGTCTCGGCCTGGGACTGTGCGAGTCGGGCCAACTGCTGTCCGTAACGCCAGCCCTGGAACTGCCACGCGAGCATCGCCGAACCGCCGGCCAGCAGCGCGAGCAACACCGCAATGCCCAGGGTGCGAGACGAAAAAGGCATCAGGTCGAAGGTTGGCATAACACCGCCCTCGCCCGAGCCCAGAGCCGCAGACGCTCCTCCAAGCCGTTCAAACCGCCGTTGATACGCCGGGTGATGCTGTTGAACTGATCGCGGTCGGCCAGTTCGTTCAAGCCGTTCTGCTCCCAGAACCAAGCGGCGGACTCGCTGGCCCATTGCGGCTGCTCAAGAAGCTCAGGCAAGGCCAGCAGGCGTTCGTCGCCGAACAGCCCCTGACTGCAGCGAAGGTAATTGTCACGGCCGGTTATCTGGATCAGCCCTCGGCCGCGATACTTCTGCCCGTCACCGTCAGCCTGGGGCGAGTTGCCCAAGCGAACGGCCAGGGTTCCGGTATCGTATTTGCTCAGGTATTGCTCGCTGCCCAGCTCGCGTACATAACGCAATTGTCCCGACTCATGACCGACCTGGGCCAGGAACGCGGCCATGCGTTTGGGTGTGTCGATACCATGGCGCGACATGGCAGCATTCAACGCGGAAATAAAAACGCCCGCTTGGGCGCGGGCGTTGGGCATGATGCTGACTAGTTGCTGCTGCGTAAGGTCCATGTTCAGGTCATCGCAAGTGCATGATCAAAGATGTCCGGCCAGCCAGGACGGCGCAACCGGACGATATTCAGTGGCTGGAAAGTGCTCATCCTGCGGCCAATCCCTCAGAGCCCGGCGATATGCCTGGAGCTGTGTGTACTGTGTTTGGTCCAGCGTCGTACCGCCGCCGTCGTCCATTTCGTCGCGATCCCTTGCAACGAGGCGGTCGGTTGCCGTGAGCTGGGCGTTGCGCCACGCGTATTCATTTTCTGAAGCCTGGGCCGATGTCAGAGCGGCTGGGTCAAGGAGAACGGGATAACCGGTGTCAGGGTTGGCCGAAACACGCTTGGGCGAAATGGCGAGTTGCTGAAGCAGCGACAGCCAGTAAGCCCGAGGGATTTCGATGACATCATCGGGAATATCAGAAACATTGATACCGGGAACATACGCTCCGCAAGTGCTTGGACTGAACAACAAAGTGAATTCATTCATTCAATAACCCTTCGCAAAATAGGTAACGCTCCATCCCGCAGCGACGTGCCCAGAATAGTCTCGGACTTTCAGGCGCACGCCTTGGCGGGTGGCGGTTCCACCTACCATAATCACCATGGCTCCATCACCACCTACATGGTTCGCCACAACCGAAACAAAAGCATTGGGGAATGAGATCGGGAACGTAACGAACACTTCTCCGTTGGCGTCGGTTGTACCGTAACCCCACTGATCGATGTTTCCGCTCGCGTACTTTTGGTAACCCGGATTGCCGAACTGGCCTGAAAACGACGAGGTATATTTCAGAAGAACGGTGCCGCCTATCAACCGCCATTGATTGTCCAGCTTGACGAATTCCGCCGTTTCACCACGGCCCAAATCGATTGGCCCAAGCATTGAGGATGAAGGTCCTAACGTATCGGCAGACGAGGCTGTCGATACGTTCACGACGGCCCCTACGTTGATCAGTGTAAGCGTCGCCCCATGCATGATTCCCACTGTACTGGGCAGCGTGACGTTGATTGCCGTAGTGCTGGCAAAACTGACGGCTCCGCCAACATGGGCTTGTGTCAGCACCGTACTGACTGCATACACGGAGAAGCCGGAATATTGAACACCGCTGCGTTTTACAAACTCCGTGGTCGCCACGGATCTATCGTTATCAAATTGGGGAGCAGTGGTGAATAATCCGCTGCTGCGCAAGGCCGTCAACAACTGGTTATCCAATTGTTCCGACGGTGTTAGTCCTGCGGCTTGAATGACACTCAGCAATTCCTGCGTCACACCATTGCCCCAACTGGCGGGAATCAAGGAACCCGGCGTACCCGCCAAGGGATCCTCATCCACGAACCTGCCGTTCGACAGACCTGCACTGGGCACACTTTTTGGATAGTCCATTTTTTCGCTCCTGACTGACCAGCGATCAAAATGAAGGCGATATAAAGCCTCACCGTTAATGCGCAGTGGCACGATAAATTAAGGAAGTTTTGATGTTTTGCCGTGGGTTGCTTAAGCCGCCGGCTCAGGCATCACAGGCCAGTTGATGTCGGTAGGAAAACCGACCTGATGCTGGATGCGATTCAATTCAACGCTATAGAGTTTCCACTCCATCAGCGCCAGTTGTTCCTGGTCGCTGGCGTCGCCGATGTCTTCGGCGTATTGGAAGGGAGCAATCCTTTGAACGGCCGCACGCAGTAATTTATCGCGTTTTGCCAAAGCTTCGAGTTTGAGATCAGCCCGCTGTAGCGCCTCGTCAAATACCCACATGTTCTCTCGCCACACATGGTAACTACCCGGCCAAGGTTCGGCTGTGCAGGTATCTGGCAACTCGCCAAACTCGGTCCACTCCAAATGAGCGCCGTTGTCCTTGCGATACACCGAACCGCGCCAGTCCACCATTTCTCGAGGAACACCATTGACCATGACCCAGGAATGATGTTCTTGGGCAGCGGGCAATTCAAAAGAGAGCTGGATGCCGTTGCTTGGAATCTGGATGCCCATGCCGGGCGTTACTGGAAGCTCGACCGGGCCCGACAGGACGCCATTGTCGTCAAATAGATAGATGAACATAGTGGCCTCAGATCAACTTGATTCGAGCGGGATAGGCGATGTTTCTGGGACGAGTTTCAGTACTGAAACCTCCGATATTGCCCACAGAGTCGCCACTGTTATAAGCCGCGTTGGGAAATGTCGTACCGAGGGTGCCAGACACGGGCGCGGCATTAACGTCATGCGTCAAATCCCATAGGCTGTCAGGAAGACTAGGCGTTGGACGCACAGCAGTACCTGAGCTGGTTGGCAGGAAATGGTTGTGACTTTCCAAGGCATCCGCCTGCCGACTACCCGCCAGACGGTTGACATCCACCCCTCGCGCCTCATCCAGGACACGCAGGAATTCGCCCCGAATATCAGGTAGGCGAAAGGTGGTAGCACCGTCACCATTAGTCCAAGCACCTTCGTTCCCTGCCCGGGTGGCTTCGGTCACTATCACACCGGATGACTGAGCCAAGTCGAACAACCAGGGCCAATCACTACGCAACAGGAGATTGCCGTTGAGTACGGCATAACCGCCAGGCAGTACCTGGCGTGCACTGTCAAATGAGATGCGCCCCAACGGGGTGGCATCAAACCGCCCCAATGGCCACCAGGCTCCCGTCCCGTCACTGCGCAAATGCCACCAATCGCCACTACCCATTAACACCAGAAATGGATAACCATTGGCTGCCAGATGGGTATGAAACCGAACCCTATCATTACCGTCAGCCCGCACCGTCAGACGGTTACCACTGTTATCCACACGTCGCACAATCACATCGCGAACACCGAGCGTCGCGTTGGCAGCGGGTAGAGTTACAGTGCTTGCACCCGCACTTGCATCGATCAACACCAGACCCAACTCATCAGCGGCCAACACCTTGGATGCCGTGAGCCGCGTGATGACTGAGCGCATCGGACTACTACGCCCGAGAATGGTTTGTAGTGCCTTGATCAACTGGCCGTTATCCGCTTCAGACGGCGTCATGCCAGCCGAGGAGATCACGCCCAGGATTTCTTGAGTGACACTGTTCCCCCATACCGCAGGGATCAACGACCCAGGCGTACCCGCCAGCGGGTTTTCATCCACGAACCGGCCGTTCACCAGCCCGACGCTGGGAACACTTTTTGGATAATCCATGTTCTATTTCTCTCTATGAGACGGGGCTCAAGCGTGAAGAGGTAGTGCTCGGATAGTCGCGAGCACGTCATCAGCGGCTTGGGTCGCAAGATCCGCCTTGCCTTTGCCGATGTGCGCGCGGATCTGTGTCTTGGCCCTGAGGCGCAGCTCGCGAAGTGCCAGCAGGTTCGCTTCGAATTCGGCGGCCTTGGCGAGAATCTGATCCGCCGCCTGCCTGGCTGTGCGCCCTTTGACAACCCACGCCGAAACGGCCAGTGGAACGGCTTTTTTCGGGTAACCCTGATCCTTGAAGGCCTGCGCCTCCAGGGCGGCTTGTTGGTATTCCAGGGCGCGTAGTGGATCACCGGCCAGCGTGCGACGTGCGCTGTCAGCAGCGGCATCGACCTTGGTGCACAAGCGTTCGGCTTCCTGGCGCAGCAGCTCAGCAGCATTCTCGTCAGTCAGCACCCAGGTGCCGTCCTCCCAGGCATGGGCGAAAGAAGGTGCAGGCGGGCGAAGTCCATCTTCGTACTGGTGCAGTTCTTGAATGACTTTCATCGGATCAGCTCCCAGGACAGGTGAACATTGATTGCGTTGGTAAAATTGACGCCGATACCCACGCTGTAATCGGTCAATGCCTGGTGCCCCTTGATTCCCATGCTCAGCAACAGCTCGTCGCTATCGGCATTGGTGGCACCCAATGTGTGCTCGGCCTGAAAGCACTGCCAAAGCGAGCGAGATTGAGAGTGATCAAAACTGGCTGTGACGGTAGAAACCGTAACGTCGTTGACAACGTTATTGGAGAACAGCACACACATGTATGGGCCATTCCAGCCCACCGCATTGTTGCCGATACTTTGCAAGGCGGGTGACAGATAGCTGTAGTTGCCCCCAACCCACCCGGCCTGAACAAACGCCAGGGAAGTCACGGCGCTCGGAGAGGGTGTTGGATTGCCCGCCACAAGTCGCGCTGCACGTGCATGGGGATCCAGCGGCAGATAAACCACCCCCGTGCCATTCACCGTTTGAGTCCAGGCCAATTGAGCACGGTTGTAGATCGTGCGAATCGTCGGCAAGGAGCCCGGCGCCCCGGTCATCACCCAGGCCAGGCACATGTCCAGGGGTGTGGATGCAAAGCCACCGCCGGACGCTCCGTTGACAGTCCCCTTCAACGATTCTGGCGAAAGGTCATACAGGCTTCCACGCTGCATATAGAACGTCAGCGCGCCGCCTATGACCTGCGCTCTTAGAAAATAGCTGGCGCTGGGCAACAAATCGGCGCTGCTCCAGGCCGCCGTCACGTAAGTACGGGATCGACCCAACCGCCCACTTACCACCTCTTGTCCAATGCTGATGTACACACCCGCCGGAATCGAGACGCGACCGCCGCTGGTTGATAGTGCCGTTGGCGTTACTGCCAGACGGGCGTCTGCCGTTGCAATCGTTGGCAGCGGCAAAGCGGCGATCGGAAGCGCGAGATCCTGGTTCCAGCCCTTGGCGGTGACTGACTGAATCGCCTCGAGCAGTTGATCGTTTTGGGTTTCATCCGGGATCAGATCCCCCGCCTTGATGACATTCACAATCTCTTGCGTTACACCATTTCCCCAAGCTGCCGGAATCAACGACCCCGGCGTTCCGGTCAATGGGTTTTCATCCACGAACTTCCCATTCACCAAGCCGGCGCTGGGCACACTCTTCGGATAATCCATCCGTTTACTCCCTAGTCATAATTGATGTGAACCTTGGTATGCGCCGGCGCACTGCGATGAATCAGGCACTCCAGAGCCGACCCCGGATTAACGCCAAACCGTTCGCCCCAGTAACTGGCGCCAAAACGGCGCCCCAACAGCAGGCGACCGCCGGTGTTGAGGGTCCACATGAATTGCGCCTGCCAAGTGCCAAAGTGAGCCTCGCCGAATCGTGCGCGGCCCATGCGCGGGGTCTTGAGTTCGGTGATGGTGGCGTTGGGGTAACCCTGGCTCTTGGCGATTTCCACGTAATAGGCAATGGCCTGGCTACCGACCGCCAACAACCGCCGACGCACCGCCAAGCGACGATCGTCATACAACGGCGTGGCCCCGAGGCACGGATCGGGCAGGTTCATCACCCGCTCCCAATCCGGCACCAGTTCACTCACTCCCGCCGGGTCCATTTCGTTGAGCAAGTCGGCGGCACGGGCGTCGAGGCGGGCCAGCTCCTGGGCGATGCCTTCAAGCACTTGCTCAAGTTCCGGCACGCGCTCCGGATCCCACGCAGGGCCGCTGGGCAGCAGGCTGCGCAGTTGGGCCTGGTACTGTTCGACGGTTCTTATTCCAGCCATGTGCAACCTCCGAACGTCAGCAGTTGGTTGCTGGCGGCGACCACGTTGGCGACGGGTGCGGAGAGTTTGTGGTCGGTTTCGCCGGTAGCGCTGCTGATGGCTTCAGTGATATGGCTCAGCAACAGCGTTTCGCCGAGGCCGGCTTCGCGGTTGTGCAGGTCGCGCAGTTGCGCCTCGACGGCCGCGCGCACGGCGCTGGTGTCCGGGGTGATGCGCAGCCTGTAACTCACCGGCACCTGCGTTGGCGCCAGCACGTGCAACTCGGCGGTTACCGGACGCAAGGGCTCGATGTAGGCCCGCACCTCTTCCAATTGCTCGGCATTGGGAATCGGCTGCAAATCGTCGTCACGCATGACGAACAAGCCGACAGTGCCGGGTCCCAGGTAGCTGCCGCGACACCAGGCGCGGGTAATGCCGGGGCACTCCAGGGCCCAGGTTTCATAGTCCTGGGCCGAGCCGCCGTGGGGGATGATGCGGTAGGAGCGGATCACCCGGGCCCGCAGCGATTCGAGGCTTTCCCTGGCAACACCGCCGGTCAGCCCCGGCGCCAGCACGGTGAAGCTGCTGCCAATGCCGAGGATCGGTTGGACTGGCGTCAGCACCAGGCCGGCGTCGGCGTTGCCCAGGCTGCCAGCGTCCAGGGCGGCGATGGTGGTGCTGTTCAGGCCATTGCTGGTAGTGCGGGCGGTGGTCACTTTGAATGTGCGGCCATCGGTGGATTGCAACAGTGTGTCGACATCCAGTACCGCACCGGCGGTAGCGCTGAAACTGACACTGCCGCTGGCCACCTGGGCCGCTTTGCGCGCCTGGTTCAGGCGCAGGGCAGCGATGCGTTCAAGGGTGGATTCATCGGCCTTGTCCGGCAGGATCTGCTCGGCGATCCAGTCCAGGTAGCCATACAGGCCATAGGCGGCGCCACCCAGGGTGCGGGCCAGCACTTGGGCATCGGACTGGCGCAGCGAATCGCTGGCCAGGTCGCTTTGGGCGCGTTTGATCAGCACCGGCAGCGAAGGGGTTTCAAACGGCATAGGTCACCTGCCAACTGTTATCGGGGTTGATGTCCAGGCGCTCGCCGTCAGCCAGGGTCAGGACCGTGCGCAGGTTCAGGCGCTGGGCGTCGAGGCGTTCGCTGATGACGTCGATGGCGCTGCAGTGCCCGTCATCGATCAGCCATTGCAAGGCTTCGCGAGCATAAAATTCGGCGTCGAGCTGGGTCTGGCGAGTCAGCTTGACCCGGCGCAACAGCCACAGTCGCGAGCCGATGCGGTCGTCGGCAACGGTCGGAAAGGTGTCGCCCCACCAGCCGAAACGTTCTTCATCATCGACGGCATCGTCGTCAGCGGCGCGGCGCCAGGTGAACAGGCTGATCAGCACCGAACGGGTCAGTGCGGCGTGCAGGTTCTGGCTGATGAACATCATTGACCTCCCGCCGGCGCACCGGTCTGACCGTTGCCGGCCTGTACACCGACATGCACGTGTTTGATCTGGCTGATGCCGCCGGCGATCTGGTCGCCCTGGGAAACGATCTTGCCGGTGTGGTTGATGACTGGGCTGTCGATGTTCACCGCGCTGCTGGCGCGGATGTTCAGGGTTGCGGTCTGGATGTCGATGACACGACCGCGCTTGAAGTGGAGCTTGTCGCCTTCGTCGGTGTAGAGCGCCACTTCACCAGGGGCCAGGGCCTGGAGGCGAAAACGGCGATCGGCGACCACCAGCACCACCGCATGGGAACGGTCACCCCCCAGGAACGTGGCAATGCCCTCGGCACCGGCCAACGGGTTGCTGGTGAAGCCGTAGGGTTCGAAGTGCTCCATGTCGTCGTTCACTTCGCCGGCGGTGAGGCGCATTTGCAGCGACTGCAACTTGGTGGCCGAATTGGCGAGCACGACAGTGCCGCGCGCCAGGAGGCGGGTCAGTAGGCTCATTGAGGTTTCCTTGAGAATCGGGGACTTGAACGCGGTGTTCGGATCAACACCTCTATTGGCTGCGCTGCCGCCATCGCGAGCAGGCTCGCTCCCACAAGGGATTTGCGGTGGGCAGAAACTTGGAGGCGGTCTCGAAATACTGTGGGAGCGAGCCTGCTCGCGATGGCGGTAGCACATCCAACATCGATGCAAGCTGACCCATCGCTTTCGCGAGCAAGCCCACTCCCACAGGGGATCTGTGGTGGGCAGGCATCGGTGCCGGGCTCAGGTTTTGGGCGGCACCGGGTTGGCGTCGAAGGTATGCGGCGGCGCGACTTGCAGGATGGTGACGGAGCCTTGCGCCGATAGGGAATACGTCACTTTGGAAATCAGCATGTCACCGTCGAACCCCAGCACCGGGTCGATCACCCGCACCAAGGTGTTATGCCGCCACAAATCGCCATTGGCCTGGCGCCAGCCCTGCACGCGGTAGGTGGTGGTCAGGGCCTTGCCGGTGCGGATGGCGCTTTCCCAGTCGGCCCGTTGCTGGGCCAGTTCGAAGGTCAACTGCGCGCTTTCGCTGATCACCGTCACCCGCTTGCGCTTGAAGCTCAGGTCCGTGGCGGTGCCGGAGACTTCACTCACCGCCGCCCCGCTCTGCTGATCACTGCCCTTGTGCTGGCCGATGACCCGGTATTCGGAGAACACCTGGCTGTAGTCCATCGGTGCGTTGCCGGAAAGGATGTTCTTGCCCAACTCCAGCACATCACTGGCCCGTCCGCCGCTGCCGGGTTTGGCCAGTAGCACGCGGCCTTGCGCGTCATCGGTGGAGAACACCCGGAACAACGTCAGCAGACGGTCGATGGATTGAAAGACCGTTTCCCCCGGCACGATGCTGTGTTCGCTCAACCGCGCGGTTTCAGGGATTTCACTGATGACCCCCACGCCGTATTGCGACGCCAGGGCCTGGACGATGCTCAACACCGTTTGTCCGCGCCATTGCGTCGGGCGGTTGATCGCCGCGCAGTCCACCAGATCCTGAGTCTTGGAACCACCTTCGATACTCAGACTGATCTGCCGCCCGTCATAGCTGACCGGTGCCTTGAACACATAACCGCTGAGGACCAGGTCGGCACCAATGCGCACCTGGCATTCATCACCCGGACGGATCGGCACCGCTTGCGTCTGCCCCGGCCATTGCCAGGTGATATCGAGTTTGAAAGTGCGGAACTGGCGCTCCAGGTCCGCACTGATTTCCACACTTTTCCAGCCGCCGTAATCCAACCCGCCGACGGTAAGCGAAACCGCGTTGTCGAGCTCGTTCATGACTTACTCCCCCGAGACTTTCAGGTCATTGGGCGGCAGGAAACCAGGATGGGCTACGCCGTTACGCTGGGTCACTTCCGTCACCCGGGTGGCATCGGCAAATTGCTGATACGCCACCACCAGCGCCGGCAGGCTTTGCTTGAACGACAGGTTGATCAGCCTTACCCCCGACGACGCCACCGCCGTCAGGTGCGCGGCCATTTGCTGGCGCAGGTTGTTCATCGCCTGGTAGTGCTCCGGATCAGCCTTGAGGGAGGCTTGCCAGATAGCCTCGTTAAGGGCATCGCGCAGGGCCAGCACATCGTCGGCCACCGGCACGTCCCGGCGCTGGACCGGTTGCACGGCCTGTTGCGCCACCGACGGCGTAGCGCCCAACTTGACCACAGGCGCCGCCACCGGCATCGCCGCAATCCATTGCGCGGCCTGCACCAGCAGCGTGTCCTGCACCAGATCGGCCACGGCCTGGGCCGCCGCCGTGGTGTCCTTGCCGGTGGTGAGTTTGGGCGCGTCGGCCTTGCGAATGGCCTCCACCTGTTGCGACACGCTGGCAATCACGCCGCGATAGCCGTCACGGGCAAAGTCCTTCAGTTCCCGAATGTCCCCCAGCAATCCCTTGAACTCGGCCGCCACCTCCTTGGGCAGCTCTTTCACCGCCTTGACCAGATCGCTGAGTTGCCGATAGGTCTCGATCAACGGCTTGAGCTCCTGCTCGATCACGCCGTAGATGTCCTTGAGGCTGTTGCGCAGATCCGCGATACCGATCCGCGCGGCCTTGATCAACGTCATGGCATTTTCAAAGCGCCGCACCGCCGAACCGAGGAAGCTGTCGGCCGAGACCAGCAGCAGTTTCTGACTATTGATCGCGGCTGAAGGGAATTGCAGTGGCTGGTCGGGGTAGAACTTCAGGGCGAACGTCACCAGCCCACCGCCCTGGCGGGTCTGGGTCATGTCGCACTCGCCGACCTTGACCTGCAGGCGCCCCAGCCACGGATGCACCAGTTCACCGCTGCCCTGCTCCAAAGCCTTGAGCAGCTTGTCGCGCTGTTCCAGGCAATCGGGGCCGACGATGAACGCGGTCAACTCATGAATCTTCGCCTGCTGGCCGAGCCCCTCGAAAAACGGCTGGTCGCGCTGTGGATATTCATGCAACTGGCCTTTGTGGCCGACCGGGGTTTTCGCCTGATCGACCCAGAACCCGACGCCACGAAAGGACGCCGGCAACAAACGATCACGCCAGCTCATTGGAACCTCCTGTGGAAAGTGAGCGATAGCCGATGCGCGAACTCACCGCCAAGGCCGGTTGATTGGTCTGGGGCGGATCGGCGCGCAACCCGGCCGGCGCGTTTTCGAAACGCACGGTCAGGCCGCCTTCGAGTTGCGTGCGGTTGTTGGCGGCACTTTGTTGCACCAGGGCACTGGAGGTTTGCGGCAACGCACCGGGCGCCAACGAGGTTTTCGCAGGCCCGTTGGCGGACGCTGGCGCCAGGCTGGACGACAGGCCCGGAGGCTGCTCGCTGGCCCCGCCAAAAAACGCCGGCGCCAGCTCTCCCTTGCCTTCGGCATTGGTGGCGCGCTGTGCCTCGGTCAGTCCTTCGACCTTGCCAGTGAACGTGGTGATGAGTTCACCGAAGCCGCCATTGAAGAACGCCTTGATCGGCGCGATCACCTCCTGCAACTCGTTCCACCACTGGCTGAACCACTCGCCCACCGGCCCCCATTGCTGAGTGAGGCCCTCAATGGGTGACCAATCGAACAGGCCGCTGAACACCGCCAGCATGATCGACACCTGATTGCGGATGCCCTCCCAGATCCCGGCGAAGACTTCACCGATCGTGCCCCAGTTGGCCATGATCAGTCCCAACGGCGTCCAGTCGAACAAGCCTTTCAGGGCATCCATCACCGGCACGGTCAAGGCCTTGAGCAGGTCCCAGATCGCCGCGAACAACCCGGTCAGGGGCGTCCAATTGGCAACAATCAAACCCAAGGGTGACCAGGCGAACAGCGTCTGCATGAAACCGATGATCGGCGTTGCCGCCGCCACGATCACATTCCAGAGCGCGCCAAAAAAACTGCTGATCGGGCCCCAATGACTGATCACCAGCCCCATCGGGGTGAAGGCGAACATCGTCTTGAAGAACTCGACCATCGGCAGCACGATGGGCGCAAGCCGCTGCCAGAGCCCGGCGAAGAACGCCGAAATCGGCGTCCAGTGGGCGATGATCATCCCTGCCGCCAAGGCGATGCCCATGGCAATCAAGCCGATGGGATTCATCTTCAAGGCCAGGTTCACCACCTCGAACGCCTGGCTTGCGCCGCTGACCGCCATCTGGATCGCGTTGAACGCTACGACGCCATTTGCCAGGCCCTGTACCAGTTGCGGGTTGTCCTGCAGCACCTGGGCCACGCCGCTGACCATGGGCTGCAAACTGACCGCCACCGCGTTGACCGCAGGCCCCAGGGCCGAGCCGAACTGCACCGACACGTTGCTGATGGAAGTCTTCAATCCATCCAGGTTCTGTGCCGCTACACGGGGCGCGTCAGGCGCCTGGACGGCACTGGCCGCCGCGCTCGCTGCGCCCGCTTCGTCCTTGAAGGCCAGCGCCGACTTGAGCCCGTCCATAAACGGTTGGGCCAGGCCGCCGCTGGGCAGCAGACCGGAAATGTCCAGGCTGCCCAGGCCCGTGGCGTCGAGGTTCTGCTTGAAACTCGCGACCTTCGCACGAAGGCCGGCGAGCTTGGGTGACAGCTCATCGATGCCCGTGAGCAGCACCGCCTTTTTCTCTACCTTCTGTGTGTCTGCCATCACTGCACCTGCTGCATCGCATTGATCCGTTGCGCGTGCTCCAGGGATTCGCGGAGCACATCCAGTGGCCTGGCCATCATCTGTTCGGGGTCAACCTTCCAGAACCAGGCCAGGTCATAGGCGGCGGCGATCAGGTCGCCGATGGCTGCGACGCCGCACTCATGAAAAAACTCGCGACGGCCCAGCTCAGGGCGTTGAGATCAGCCAGGTCCAACTGGTTGACCGACGACGGCGGGATACCGGCGCACACCGCGATGTATTTGGCCGCGACGTCCATGTCCAGGCTCACCTCCTCGCTCTTGTCGATCTTGTACGGCAGCGCCTTGATCGCCCGGACTTCCTGCACCGTTGGACGGCGCAGGGTCAGTTCGCTCACCGGCTCGCCGTGGGCCTCGATGGCCACGCGCAGCGTCACGACATCGCTCATTGCCAGGTCCCCTTGATGCCTTCGAATTTCAGCTCGATGGTGGCGTCGTCACCCTTGGACACAGGCTCTTCCACCAGGTAGGCGCCGGCCAGCACGTAGACCTTGCCGTTGTTGAATTCGCAGGTGACGGTCATGTCGGTGCCCGCAACCAGTTGCTTGAGCGGGAAGTCCGCGGTGTGCAGCGCCGTCACCTTGAAGGACGGGGCAATGTCGGTTTCCTTGTAGAAACCCGGTACGACGGTTTCGCGTTTGGTGAACATCAGTGGCGCTTCGCAGCCGCCGTTGATGGTCAGTTGAGCGCCGTCCACTTTGACGTAGCAGGTGCCCGCAATCAGTTGACCCATGGTGTTTCTCCCTTCAATAAAAAGCCCACGCGAAGTGGGCTGAATTCATGCGATTGAACGCGACCTTCAGGCGGCGTCGTCGTATTGCAGACGGAACTGGTTGAGCAGCGCGAACACCCGCAGGCCGTTGATGTAATCCGGCGGGAACAGCACATTGACCCGGCTCGGGTCCTGACTGTCACGCTCGACCACCAGGTGCTCGGCGAACAGCTCAGCGTTTTCCACATGGCCTTCCAGTTCGAGCTTGGCGTATTGAGCGATCAGCTCGCCACGAATCGTGCTCGGGGTCACGATGGGCTGGCCGGCGCCGAAACGGGTGCCGTCGGCGGCCAGTTTGTGGCGACCGTACTTGCTGGTGATCACGCTTTGCAGGCGACGGACGATGAACGCCGACTGGTGCATGGTTTCGCTGTCCAGGTAGGAGTTGTCAGCCTGGCCGAAGGCGTTCTTCTGATAGGTGGTGATGGAACGCTGGATGCGCACGTAGCCACCTTCGTAATACGCGGTCGCGATGCCGTAATTGAGCAGCGACTGGCGCTCGGTCAGGGTGAAACGTTCGCTGGCCGGTGCCGGGTCCAGGCCTGGCAGGCTGCCGCTCTGGGTCGGACGGCTGGCGTCGGCGGAGATGAACACCGCCGTGCGCGCCGCCAACGCAGCGGCCTGGATCCAGAACGGTTGCGGTACGCCCAGTTCCAGGGCCTGGATGGTCATGTGCTGGTCGTTGCGTGCCTGACCGGCAGCAACCAGGGTACCGATAGTGCCGCGCTTGGCGCTGTAGACATGGCCGAACAACTGCTTGGCCCAGGACCAGCGACCGGTGTTGTCGTCCATGACCGCTTGCCAGGTGTTGAGGCTTGCCACATCGGACCAGGGCATGGCGATGAATTCAAAAGGCTCGTCGCCCAGGGCCGCAACGGCAGCGGTCTGGTCCGGCACACCGGCGCCGCCGGTCATCGCAGTGATGGCGGTGGTCAGCCCCGCCGGGGTGTTTTCGCCATTGCTCTTGCCCAGGCGATTGAATTGCAGGCTGATGTCATTGCCGCTGTCACCGGTCCATTTGGCGCGCAGGGTCACGACACCTTCGGCGGCCGCAGCAGTCACCGGCAGGTCGGCGGCCGCGTTGACTTTCAAGGCCAGCGCAGTAGCAGCCTGAGCCGCTGTAGCACCATTGACGATGGCGGCCTGGACGCGCACACCGCCAACGTACAGGTTGAGCACACCGCTTTCAGTCGCGGCGCCGGTGAAGGTCAGCACGCCCTGGGCGATGGCACCTTCGACGTTGTGCAGCGGCAGGCACCAGATTTCACCGAGCGGGTCGGTCTTGCGCCAGGTCTCGTACATCGAGGCGAGCATCGAGCCCTGCCCGCCAATGTTCTTGGCCAGCGCGACGCTGGACACCAGCACCAGTTTGCCGACTTCCGCCGGGGCGACGTTGTCGTTGACCTGGGCGACGATCAACCGGCGCATGGCCGATGACGCACTATTGGCGGCCGAGTTGTCCATTTCGGCGTAGAACAGCGGCACACGAATGTCCGCGGGAATATTGCTGAATCCGATCGCCATTATTTGGCTCCCTGTGGTTTTGCCGCTTTCACGGCTTTGGTAGTGATATCGCCATCGGCCAGACGTCGACGCCACCAGGCGTTGTCTGGCACTTCACGGCCTTCGAGGGGCAACAGATCGCCCGCTTCCGGGTCCGGTACGGCACGGCCCGGGGCCGGCAGCACGGTGATGCGTTTGCTCATGGGGTTACGTCTCCAGAGAAAGTCAGTTCCACGCGCCCGTCGGGGCCGGGACGTTTCAGGTTGGGGTCCGCCGGGTCGATGGCATCGACCCGCACGGTGGCCCCGGTAAAGGACGACAAGCCGTCCAGTTCACGTTCGTGCCAGCTTTCGGCAGGCTGGCTCGCCAGATTGCGGCCCAGCTGGAACTCGGCGAAAAAGCGCAGCCGGTACAACACACGGCTGCTATTGATGGAAACCAGTTCGCTGCCGTCGTACTCGACGCCGGTGTACTCGGCGCCCGGCTTGAACCCCACCAGTGCGCGCCACAGTTCGGCCCGCAGGTCGTGCAACAGATCCAGCGCTTTTGTCGCATCAGTGGCGTCGAGCACCAGCACGGCATCGAAGCGATCACACACCGCTTGCAGCGTGACGTTCTGAGCTGCGTTCTTGCTGGCAATGTCGGCGGTAGGCAGGACATAGGCGCAAGGGGTCTGCAGCGGGGTCTCGGCTTGCAGTGTGGCGAGGTCAAAGCCTGCGGCCACGCGATGAGCGAGCGTCGGACATTGCTCACGCAACTGCGTGAGGATCGGTGTGATCTTCATGGGGGGACTCCAGTTGTAGAGACGGTGCAGGCTCGCTCCCACAGAAGGACTCGGTTGGGCGCAGAGGTAGGTGCAACGCTGAACAAATCTGTGGGAGCGAGCTTGCTCGCGATGGCGGTGTGTCAGTCAGTGCAGGTGTTGAATGTCAGAACGCAATCGCGAGCAAGCTCGCTCCCACAGGGGCGATGGGGTCAGGCCTTGGCATCCAGGCAGGTTGCATGAATCAAGCAGCGATAGCTTTTTTCCCGATCGCCACTGGCGGTGACCTTGTCGATCGACCAACGACCGCGCATGAAATAGCCTGCGTTGACCTGGATATTGCTTCAACGTCCCGCACCGGGAACATTTGATCTGGAGCTGGGCATACTCGCCCACTCGGACCAGTAGTCTGTTGTACTTTCCATATGCAATCTTTAAGCATCTGCAAAAACACACGCAGGTCCGCGGTATCGCTTCACGGCTGGTCAGGAGGAACGTCCCGCGGAGGGACTTCGCAAACGCCGAGCCGCTTGGCGACCCAGCGCTCGTAAAGACCGATCGCCACATCGGCGCCAGCCATGGCGGTCAGGCAACCCAAGGCGCAGGCGCTCCAGATCGACATGCCGAGGGCGTACAACAGCATGGTTGCCGACACGCCGCAGACCACGCAGGCACCGGAGCGCAGAACCACGCGGCGCAGCAGCGGCCAGCCACGGGCGCCCTCCTTGTCGGCGCGCCACATCTCGCCGGACACCCCGCCCACCAGGGCGAGCACGATGACCAGCCAGATCGGCATGTCCAGCAACGCTTGTTGCTCGTTTGTCATGTCTCGTTTCCTGGGGTGATGGATGATTGCTTGGGGACGGCGGGTCTTCGCAGGGCAACCGATGTTTTACAGTGGCTCAACGATGACGTTGTCGATGAAGGCGAAGTTGGCGTAAGGGTTCTGCTCATTGGAGAACGCCAAAGTCGTTTGAGCAGAAGTGGCCGTGAAGTCATACGTGATGGTGCTCCACTCCACCGCGGTACCTTTCGCCGACGGCGTGTTGAAGGTGACACTCTGCCCCGCCACCTTGACCTGGATGGTGCCGTCGCCGGAGCGGCTGGCGTAGCGCGAATTACCCGCGCTGAAGGTCAATCGGTACTTGGCGCCTACTGCGGTGGCGAAGTTCTGCTGGATACCACCGCCGTTGCCATAGACATAATTGGCCAGGTCGACAATCACAACGCCATCCGCAGCCACGGAACCCCCGATCGAGGCGGGCATATTGAAGTACTCGGCACCGGACAAAAACGTCGTCCAACCGGTGATGAAGTTGGCTTTCGCCGGAGTATCAAGGATGCAACTGCCGCTGCAGCCTGGCTGTTCGAAGCTACCGTTGACCAGAAGGTTGGCGGCGCTAGCGTTGCCCCCGACACCGAGCAGCGCAATGGACAGCAACAGTGGGGCGACGTATTTCTTGAAACGATTCATGATTCACCTCTTGAGTTATTGATTGATCGCGCGGTTGATCAACAGCGCTCATCTCGCTCTCTGGCGATCACTCGAGGCTCAACGGCCTTCACATGATTCAACGTCCCGCATCGGGAACACTTGATCTGGAGTTCGGTGTTCTCGCCCATGCGGGCCAGAAGTCTTTTGCAGCTACCGCATCTGAAATCCTTCAGCATCGAAAGCCCTCCCATTGGCGGCGGTTTGAAGTGCCTCACGACGCAGGCATTCCAAAAAGCCCGGTTGCCCAGGCTTTTCAGTAATGCGCTTGATCTTTCGGCGCGACTGGCGCGGTACGGATCCATTCAAATTGTTCTTCCGACCGCGGTCCCTGCCCGCCGGATAACTGCTTCTGGTGCTTTACGCTGCACACCCGGGTCAGTTGCCAACCCTCTGAACCGTTAAGGCCGGTTCATCGCTGCCTGTTGGTGGAACTAAAGAGCTTCGTTGCCAGCCGCTTTGTCGAGCGGCTTGGACACAGAATATGCATGGATGCATATACAGTCAATGCGCAAATGCATTTAATTATGCGCAGTCGATGCGCAAATGCATGAAGCCCTTGAGAACACGGGGGTTGCAGGTTTTCAGGAGGCGAAAAAAAACCCGCACGACGGCGGGTTTTATCTGACAGCGGAAGGGTTAACGGGCGTACATGCCCCACCAGAAGACGTGACCGAGGATGACGATTTGCTCGTCCTGCATTTCCTGAAAGGTGTAGTCCTCATCCGGATGCTCATCACGGTTGAAGCTGCGCAGGCGGATGCCGGTGGGCAGGCGATAAAGCTGCTTCACCCGCAATTGGCCGTTGTGATTGATGGCGTAGAGGTCACCGTCGACAATGTCGCCAATCCCACACTTGCCTGCGTTCACCCCAACCGTGGCCCCGTCGCGCAGCACCGGCAACATACTGTTGCCGCGCACCGTCACGCATTTGGCCTGGTCGAACTGCACGCCGTTATGGCGCAGGCTGCGCTTGCCGAAGCGCAGACTTGAGCGCTCGCTTTCCTCGATGACGAATCTTCCTGATCCAGCAGCCAATTCAACCTCGCGCAGAAAAGGGACCGACACTTCGTCTTCTTCGACGGGTGTTTCGTCGTCCCACAGGCTTATGTCCTTGAGTTCGGAATGCGGCTCATCGCGGCGGGCATTGCCGACAGGCACAACGTCCGCGCGCCCGCGCAACTGGTCGGTGCTCACGGCGAAGTATTCGGCGATCTTCGAGATGTGTTTATCCGAAGGATCGACGATCTTGCCGCTGAGGATCCGCGAGAGGGTGGACTGAGGCACGCCGGTACGCCGGTGAAGCTCCGTGGGGGAGATCCCGTGCTGATCGAGCAATGCTCTTAATACGGTAGAAACGTTGCGTTTTTGCATAACGCGCATAGTGCTTGTTCTTTTCGCAGAAGACAAATGCTGTTTTGCATAAATATGCAATGTGTAGGCGCTGTCGAGTGCAACGAGGCTGCGATCTTTCCCCAGACACTTGAATCTCAAGCGAAAGATCAAAAGATCGCAGGCTTCGCCAGCTCCTACAAAAGCCAAACTCTCCCGCCCGGGATTTGCCCTACACGTCCCTAAGAAAAGGCTCCAAACCCGTCCTTCAAATGTGCGACGCAAGGCTACGTTTTCTTGCGCCACTGCCTACAACTACGCCAGAATCCGCCGGCTTGTGCGCCTTGGGGGCCATCGGTACTTTTGATCCTGTCACTGCCCATCAGTGATCGGGTTTAGTCGCTCGGTATTCCAAGGTGCTCATTGCTCCATTCAGTCAGGTACTTCTATTCCTGCACTTGATGGTAGCTGTGCGCAGGGCGCCCTCGGGCGCGCCGGTTTCTTGGATCCCCGGTCGACTAACCTGCGTACAGCTGCCGCCCCTCGTTTAGTCGCGAGTGAGTGGTGGCTCAACTTCAAGGATCCATAGAATGCCGAAGAACACTCCAAATCCCCCAGACGATCACGTCTCCCGCAGCCAATCGGCCAACGCCAAGAAACTCGACGACGCGGCCACTCGCGCCCTGGACTATTACCTCAAGCCGAAAGCCGACAAAGAAACCTGCGACACACCCGACACCCTTTTCATCATCGCCCCCAACATCGACGCCGAATGCCTGCTCGCCAACCTCAGCGAAACCCTGGCCTCGGCCAACGCCATGGTCAGCGACCTGGCATTCGACCTGAAGGGTTCGCGGCGGAATATCTTGCTGGGGGTTCAACAGATGATCGAGCTGAGCCAGTTGTTGGCGAACCGGGCGTTGGATGTGGTTGAGGCGAGGTAGCACTCATGATGCAAGCCAAGACCTAAGAGAAACCCGAGTCATCACTGTGGGAGCGAGCTTGCTCGCGATAGCGGTAGTCCAGTTACAACTAAGTTGTATTGGCTGCCGTCATCGCGAGCAAGCTCGCTCCCACATTGGATCTGGGTACAGCCGGAGAGACAGGCCGGCTGTAAGGCCGCCTTCGCGAGCAGGCTTTGCTCCCACAGATATGATAGGTGTACGACCGGGAGAGCCAGGTCGGCTGTAAGGCCGCCTCGCGAGCAAGCTTTGCTCCCACAGATATGATGGGTGTACGACCAGGAGAGCCAGGTCGGCTGTAAGGCCGCCTCGCGAGCAAGCTTTGCTCCCACAGATATGATGGGTGTACGACCAGGAGAGCCAGGTCGGCTGTCAGGCCGCCTCGCGAGCAAGCTTTGCTCCCACAGATATGATGGGTGTACGACCGGGAGAACCAGGTCGGCTATTAGGCCGCCTCGGTTTTGTTTTTGATCTGGGGCGCCCCGTTAACCACGCTGGCTGAACGAAGGTATTGCGCAGTGGGCAACCCGGCATGGATGCCGGGTTAGCCGTGCTGGGCCATGGATGGCCCTTCGCGGCGGCCCACGGAGCAATGCCTTCGTTCAGGCATGCCGAGCCTAGGCGAGGCACCGAGTGGTGGGGCAAAAGCGTTTTGCTTACTTTTGCGCTCTTCAAAAGTGAGCCGCCGTCAGGGCGGAACCATAAGTTGCCGTTACCGCGGCAACGGATATACACCCAATCCCAAACTGGGTCCCCCCCGACCACCCATGTTAACCTTGCGCCCATCGCGGAAAAGCCGGGCCAATGCCCCTCCTTTTGCCCTACACCTTTCAACGAGCTTGCCTGACACCCATGAATACCGCCGTGAACGACCTTTCCAGCCACACGCCGATGATGCAGCAATACTGGCGCCTGAAGAACCAGCATCCCGATCAGTTGATGTTCTACCGCATGGGCGACTTCTACGAGATCTTCTACGAGGACGCGAAGAAAGCCGCCAAGCTGTTGGACATCACCCTGACGGCACGTGGGCAATCGGCGGGCATGGCCATTCCGATGTGTGGGATTCCTTACCACGCAGCGGAAGGTTACCTGGCGAAGCTGGTCAAGCTCGGCGAATCCGTGGTGATCTGCGAGCAAGTCGGCGACCCGGCCACCAGCAAAGGGCCCGTGGAACGCCAAGTCGTGCGGATCATCACCCCAGGCACGGTCAGTGACGAAGCCTTGCTGGATGAGCGCCGGGACAACCTGATCGCCGCAGTACTGGGCGATGAACGCCTGTTCGGCCTGGCGGTGCTGGACATCACCAGCGGCAACTTCTCGGTGCTGGAAATCAAGGGCTGGGAAAACCTGCTGGCGGAGCTGGAACGGGTCAATCCGGTAGAGCTGTTGATCCCGGATGACTGGCCCAAAGACCTGCCGGCAGAAAAACGCCGTGGCGTGCGGCGTCGGGCGCCGTGGGATTTTGAGCGTGATTCGGCGCTGAAAAGTCTCTGCCAGCAGTTTTCCACCCAGGACCTGAAGGGCTTCGGTTGCGAGAACCTGACCCTGGCCATCGGTGCGGCCGGCTGCCTGCTGGCCTACGCCAAGGAAACCCAGCGCACCGCCCTGCCCCACTTGCGCAGCCTGCGTCATGAGCGCCTGGATGACACTGTGGTGCTGGACGGCGCGAGCCGCCGCAACCTGGAACTGGACACCAACCTGGCCGGCGGGCGCGACAATACCCTGCAATCGGTGGTCGATCGCTGCCAGACCGCCATGGGCAGCCGCTTGCTGACCCGCTGGTTGAACCGGCCGCTGCGGGACCTGACCGTGCTGCTGGCGCGCCAGTCCTCCATTACCTGCCTGCTCGATCGTTATCGCTTCGAGCAGTTGCAACCGCAACTCAAGGAAATCGGTGACATCGAGCGGATCCTCGCCCGCATCGGTTTGCGCAACGCTCGTCCCCGCGACCTGGCGCGCCTGCGCGATGCCCTCGGCGCGTTACCCGAATTGCAGGTGGCGATGACCGACCTCGAAGCGCCGCACCTGCAGCAACTGGCGCGCACCACCAGCACCTACCCGGAGCTGGCCGCGCTGCTGGAAAAAGCCATTATCGATAACCCACCGGCGGTGATCCGTGACGGTGGCGTGCTGAAAACCGGCTACGACGCCGAACTCGACGAGCTGCAAGCGCTGAGCGAGAACGCCGGCCAGTTCCTGATCGACCTCGAAGCCCGGGAAAAAGCCCGTACCGGCCTTGCCAACCTCAAGGTCGGCTACAACCGCATCCACGGTTATTTCATCGAATTGCCAAGCAAGCAGGCCGAACAGGCCCCGGCCGATTATGTTCGCCGCCAGACCCTCAAGGGCGCCGAGCGGTTCATCACCCCGGAACTCAAGGCGTTCGAAGACAAGGCGCTGTCGGCCAAGAGCCGCGCCCTGGCCCGGGAAAAGATGCTCTATGAAGCGTTGCTCGAGGACCTGATCAGCCAATTGCCGCCATTGCAGGACACCGCCGGCGCCCTGGCGGAACTGGACGTGCTGAGCAACCTGGCCGAACGCGCACTGAACCTGGACCTGAACTGCCCGCGCTTCGTCAGTGAGCCGTGCATGCGCATCAGCCAGGGTCGTCACCCGGTGGTCGAGCAAGTACTGACCACGCCGTTCGTGGCCAACGACCTGAACCTGGATGACAACACCCGCATGCTGGTGATCACCGGCCCGAACATGGGCGGTAAATCCACCTACATGCGCCAAACCGCGTTGATCGTGCTGCTGGCCCACATTGGCAGTTTCGTCCCGGCGGCCAGTTGCGAATTGTCCCTGGTGGACCGGATTTTCACCCGCATCGGCTCCAGCGACGACCTGGCCGGTGGACGTTCGACGTTCATGGTGGAAATGAGCGAAACCGCGAACATCCTGCACAACGCCACCGAACGCAGCCTGGTGCTGATGGACGAAGTCGGACGCGGCACCAGCACCTTCGACGGCTTGTCCCTGGCCTGGGCGGCGGCCGAGCGGCTGGCGCACCTGCGGGCCTACACGCTGTTCGCCACCCATTACTTCGAACTCACCGTGTTGCCGGAAAGCCAGCCGCTGGTGGCCAACGTTCACCTCAATGCCACCGAGCACAACGAACGCATCGTCTTCCTGCACCACGTGCTGCCCGGCCCGGCCAGCCAGAGCTACGGCTTGGCGGTGGCGCAACTGGCCGGCGTGCCAAGTGAAGTCATTACCCGTGCCCGCGAGCACCTGAGCCGCCTGGAAACCACCAGCCTGCCCCACGAAGCGCCGCGTCCGACCAAAGGCAAACCGGCCGCGCCGCAGCAAAGCGACCTGTTCGCCAGCCTGCCGCATCCGGTGCTCGATGAACTGGCCAAGCTCGATCTGGACGACCTGACACCTCGTCGGGCACTGGATTTACTCTATACATTGAAGACACGGATCTAACACACCGGCTTTCAAGCTGTTAGAATCGCGCGCGGTTTGGGATGCTGCGGACTATTAGCCTGGTTCGCAGACTATCGCTCCCAAACCTGGCGACCCTACCGTGAAGGGGCTTCGCTGCCGCCGCCTGAGGAGAGAATTAGAAATGACCTTCGTCGTCACCGACAACTGCATCAAGTGCAAATACACCGACTGCGTAGAAGTGTGTCCGGTGGACTGCTTTTACGAAGGGCCGAATTTCCTGGTCATTCACCCGGACGAGTGCATCGACTGCGCCCTGTGTGAACCGGAATGCCCGGCGAATGCCATTTTCTCGGAAGACGAAGTGCCGGCCGGCATGGAGAACTTCATCGAGCTGAACGCCGAACTGGCGGAGATCTGGCCGAACATTACCGAGAAGAAAGATGCGCTGCCGGACGCTGAAGAGTGGGATGGCAAGGAAGGCAAGCTCAAGGATCTGGAACGCTGATCGTTGCTGCTTTCGTGGAAAAGGCCCCTTGCGGGCCTTTTTGCTTTTCCGGGTCAAGAAATCGCAGGCAAAAAAAAGGGGCGGTTTGACCCGCCCACATTTTTTCCCTAATCCCTTTAATCCTTTTCATCATCCTGATGAATCGCGTCCTGCGATGTCCTTCCTTCCCATCGTCCTTGACGGGTGTGTCTGTCCGTCGACACAGGACTGATATTAGTATTTTCCCAGGCGAGTGCAACGCGGCTGATACAGGTGGCTTGCTCTGTAACGCTACGTTCATCAATAAATTTTCGTTATAAATCAGACAAATACAAAAAGATCACGGTGTTTATAGCGGTCTGTCCCGACGATGAGGAACTGATCGCTTACGTAACACTAGGCAAAGGCTTACAAGCTGAACCTACAAATGGAGCAGGTCTGGGCAAACGCCTCTTCTCAAACGCAAAAGCTCCGAATTAGTCGTGATGTTGATCTATAGTTTTACGAGCGGGGATTTCAGGGGTGGTGTGTATATCCGTTTCTGCGGTAACGGCCGCTGACGGTTCCGCTCTTACAGCGGGTCACTTTTGGAAGAGCGCCAAAAGTAACCAAAAACGCTTTGCCCCACCACTCGGCACCTCGCCTAGGCTCGGTGTGCCCTCACTCCGGCATTGCTCCGTGGGCCCGCCGCGAAGGGCCATCCATGGCCCAGCGCGGCTACGGCATCCATGCCGGGATGCCCACTCCACAATGCCTGCGTTCGGCCAGCGTGGTTAACGGGGCGCCGAGATCAACGTCCACCGCGAGGCGGCCTTATAGCCGACCTGGCTCTCCCGGTCGTACACCCATCAGATCTGTGGGAGCAAAGCTTGCTCGCGATGAGGCCAGCACATTCAATATCTTCATCGACTGTGATACCGCCTTCGCGAGCAAGCCCGCTCCCACAGGGGAAACGCGGCCCCGCCCAGAACTAGGTCGGCTATCAGGCCGCCTCGTTTTTGCTTTTGATCTGGGGCGCCCCGTTAACCACGCTGGCTGAACGCAGGCATTGCGCAGTGGGCATCCCGGCATGGATGCCGGGATAGCCGCGCTGGGTCATGGATGGCCCTTCGCGGCGGCCCACGGAGCAATGCCGGAGTGAGGGCACACCGAGCCTAAGCGAGGTGCCGAGTGGTGGGGCAGAGCGTTTTTGGTTACTTTTGGCGCTCTTTCCAAAAGTGACCCGCGGCGTTTTTCAAGGTAGTTGTCGCGTCAACCGTTTTGCTATGCCGCTTTTTTCTCGGTCTGCTGTTCCCGATCCGGGTTTAGCAGCACCGTTCCTATCGGCTCCC
>NZ_LMDO01000038.1:0-31647 GCF_001425105.1 Pseudomonas sp. Root401
TAGTCCAGGGCATGATGGTTTTCCGGCGAAATTAGCTCGCTGGAAAGTGTCCACCATGTCCCCGCACACCCGTCAACCATGTGTCCGGTCCGTACACGCGCAAAGAAAAGCCCGACTGGGGAGGCCGGGCTAAAAGGGTTTCACTAGGAGCTGAGATAACCATAGGCGCTCGGCTGTGAAAGGGATGTGAAAGATTGCGTCCAGTACGAGTTTTAAAATCGTGGTCTGTCCCTGGTCTCATTAAAGAAATATTGATCCAGCTGCCGACGCGGCGAGCGAGCGGGATAGAGCAATCGCTGCCGCATAACTGGCTGCTGCCTACACTGGATTAGCTCACTAATCGAAGGACATGGAATGCTCATCGTCTTCAGCGGCCTTCCCGGCACCGGAAAAACGACTATCGCCAATGATCTTGCCGCTACGACAGGCGCCGTGTACCTGCGGATCGATACGATTGAACAGGCGATTCGAAACTCGGGTGCTCTTGCGCATGACGTAGGGCGCAGTGGTTACATGGTCGCCAATGAGCTTGCGCTGAGTAATCTTCGTTTGGGCCGCACAGTCATCGTTGATTGTGTCAATCCCGTCCTCGAAAGCCGAATCGCGTGGAGCGAAATCGCCTCACAGGCTGGTATTCGATTGGCAAATATCCAAGTGGTTTGTTCCGATAAAGATGAACATCAGCGCCGGGTCGAAACAAGGATGGTTGATGTTCCCGGGCTGACTCCACCCACTTGGCAGTCTGTACTGGATCATGAATATGAGCCGTGGGAGGAAGCTCCGTTTTGCATAGACACAGCCTTGACCTCTCCGGTGCAAGCGGTCTCGATGATCATCGACCGATTTTTGTCCAGTGAGTAGCATCCCTGCGCCGCTCGGATCCAAATGATGGGCGAGCCTATGCAATACCCAGTTGAGAACAACATGAAAGTGCGAAAAGCCTTACTAGCCGATGCAGAATCGGTATCCAAACTCCTAGGCCAGTTAGGCTACCAAGTCTCGAAAAAGCTAATCCGAGATAAGCTTGAGGCTTTAGAGCTTAGCGTTCGCGATACCGTGCTGCTGGCACAAGACGGTAAAAATATTGTCGGTGTCATAAGCTTGCACGTACTTGAGCTGTTTCATCAGCCGGGTAGGCTCGGACGCATAACTTCCCTTGTCATTGATGAAAATTTCCGAGGACAAGGAGTAGGGGCAATGCTTGTTTCCGCTGCTGACGCGTTTTTTACAGAGCAGCTTTGCGTCCGAGCTGAGGTGACTAGCAGTGATCATCGAATACAGGCTCACACTTTTTATCAACAGCACGGTTACGCGGTCGACGAGCGCCGGTTTGTCAAACGGTATGATTCTTCCGGGGCATAGTAGGTTTAAATTCGGCTAGCACGTCACCCTGACCAAAGAACGTCCTGCGAAGTCACCTTGCGCTCCCTGGCGCTAGACTTAAGCCCATAACTCCGTGGTATCTGCGCGGCGCGGGTATCTACGGGCTTGATCCGCCCTCCATGCCGAAGTTGCGTCGGTATCACGGATTCCCATCAATAGGATCTGCTTTATGACCTACCACGCCTCGTTGCTGCTCGATATCCCCGGCATAGATCATGGTTTCGAAACTTCTGGAAATTTAACGCTGCCGGAAGGAACACGTTACTGCACTCAGGCTCATGGTACGGTCATCATCGATGCTGACGTGGTAGGGCGGGGTGAACGCCCTGTCGCCGATGCACTGTTCTCAAGAGGAGTTCGGGATGCAGTAGCGGTCATCACTGCCGATTGCTTACCGGTGTTGGTGGCGTCGGTAGATCAACCATTTGTAGCGGCAATCCACGCCGGGTGGCAGGGGTTGAAAGCTGGCATCCTCGGCCATTCGTTAAGCCGGTTAGAGAAGGAAGGTGCTCCTCTCGCTGGATTGCGAATAGCAATAGGCCCCTCCATCGGCCCCTGTTGTTATGAGGTGAACAGGACGTTTGTCGAGCGTATTGAACATGCCGATAGCCATCTTTGGCAAAACGATTCTCCTCCGTGGACGGCCCACAGAGTGCCACCCGCGAATACGCCATGGGTCGAGCCCGAGGCCACACATAATGAAGCCTGGTTCGATCTACGAAAATATGCGTTGTATCACCTGGCGGGGAGTGGTGTAAGTCGTGAACAGGTCCAGGTGCTTGGACATTGTACTTATTGCTGCGGCGCTGATCTGGGCAGCTACCGGCGGAGGAGCCATCGAGCCGAACCTAAAACCTTCCAGTATTCTTGGATAAGACGTCAAGGGGAGCAGATTCGCTGAGGGTGGAATATCAGCATGAGGCAGAATGCTTGAGGTAGATAACGCGGACAGGGAACATACTTTGTGCAGAGAACGGCGGAAACGGCTTTCAAATAGCCTCGTCTCCATTCAAACCCAACATTGTACGGATACGGGGTCTAGAACTGGTGCAGCGCCACCATTATCGCAATCACCACAGCAGCAATTCCTAATCCCATCGTCCAGTTCGACTCGGGCGTATCCTTGAACCACATACCTTTACTCGGGTAGCGGCCCCAACTGATGAGCTTGACTATCGGCCAACCGATTGGATAAAAAATTGCCCGCGCCACAGGTTCGAGAACGAAGTCCACTAATATGTCCAGCATCGTAGCTCCACCTCGCGATCCTCGGTAAGCGTACCGCAAGGTAAGTGTCCGCCCAACACGCCTTGCGTGATGATCAGCTTCCCTAGGGAAGCAAGAAGTCTACCTCGTAGATACCCCGCCCCGCGCGGATGGTCACGGGGGGGGGTAACAGGCCTTACCTCCCATGCAAGCCAGTCATCTTCAAAATAACTTGCGTTTCTACAGAGAGTCGATCTGCGCTTGAAGTCGGATTGCCGACATTTCAAATGCTGTCTTTTCTAAGCTGACTGTTCCCAGAGGGTGTGGCGGGACAAGCCAAAATAGGTAGGTGATCCACTTCGAGTATGTTTCCCCAATTGCTGCGCGCAACTGGGGGTGCCTGCGGATCTCCTGATCCACGCTAGCGTTTCCTGACTCCATTTTGTCCTCAATGCATATTTTGGGGGCTTCAATGATTTTGGATTTGGAAAGCGCGACTTCGTAGCTGTTTGCTCCGTGCTTCTGTAATGCAGTATCAGCATTTGCTAGCGCTGTGGCCCCTATGATTTCGCATTCATATGCCCAGTTTTTTAGTGATGAAACAAACGTCGTCGTTTCTGAAGCGTAGGCCGGAGCAGACAAAGCGAGCAGCACGAGAGCGCTGAAAATTTTCAAGTGGATCCCTCCCCAAATAGAGCGCGAACTTTACCATTTGTGACGCATAATCCTGCCACACACATGGGCGCCCATTTGAACATCCAGAGTGTTGGGCCTGATGCCCGTGGGATGTTCAGTGGATATCGCGATTGCGCTGCAGCCACTCATCGACGGCTTCGCCGAGCGTTTTCGGTACGCCATTACGTATCCAGGCCATAAAGCCTCTATCAAATTTAAAGTTCGCGCCGCAGTGCTCGACCATGAATCTGCGGACGTTTTGGGTGTTTCGGTAATTCTTGCAAATTGTCGTGTTTCTTGTGAGCTGATCACTGTGCCAATTGAAACTCATGGGGCGGGCTCCATGCTTAGTGGTCTGATTTATACATTCATGGCATGGGATGCTTGGCGTCTGGCAAGCGGTATCCACACGTCCACGTAACCCTTCCCTCGGGAGGGTGCGAAATCAGGACTGTACTGTTCGAACTCAGGCGCGTCGGCAAGCTCATATTCGGACTCAGGCAACCAGTGATTGAAAATGGTGAAGAACGTCTGATGGATCGTCGAGATATGGCCTTGGTGCCGAAACACGACATAGTTTTGCTGCGGCACCCTGAAATACCGAAAAGCCGGGGGAACACCTTCGACGCAGGACACCTCTGTGCCGGCAATGTACTCAAAACTACCATCCGGTTCAGGATTACAGCACAGGCCATAGCTCCAGTTGTTTATCTGATTGGGTACCTGTCCCAGATAGGGGGAGAACGCTTGCCACAAGCCGACGATGCCTTCGTTCTTATCGAAGGTAAAACGATCCCCCAGACCCGCGATGAAAAACGCTGTCCTAGTTTCAAAGCGAGGTTCAGAGAGTGTTATGAGCACCCTTTCTTTCATGCGTAAAGGCTCCACCAACGAGAGATGTTCATCCTCGTGCCCACGCACCTGCTTTGGAGTGAACCCAAACAGATCGCAGAAGGCGCGCGTAAAAGCTTCATGGGAGCCGTAGCCAGCATCCAGCGCTACTTGCAGGATATCCGGCGCACCTTGACGCAAGGTCAATGCCGCTTGGCTCAAACGCCGTGCGCGGATGTAACGCATCACCGACCAGCCCGTCGACAGCGCAAACAAACGGGCCAAGGCAAAAGGAGACAGGTTGCAATGGCGTGCTACACGTCCTAGATCGAGTTGGGATCCCAGCTCCAGCTCGATGTACCACAGGGCCCTTTCGATACTCAGCATGACGAATCTCCATGAATGCTGAAGCGACGTTATCAAATGGATGGGGGCAACATTTGATCGTTCTTGCGGTTTCTGCTTTCCACGCCAGAGCAAATGAAAGTTCTCCACTTCTCGTCACTATGGCTTATGAGGGCTCAACCGTGTGCTGCGAGCGCCATTGCCGCTCAAGGCTGGCTTAGAAATGAATTTACCGGCGGTCCGACCTTTTGGAATTACTGTCACCCGGGGGACTCCACTCATAGAGAAATATGTATTTCTCAATTGCGGTGAACACCGCTCGAGGTAAATGGAATGACGTCGTTCGAAGAATTCAGGGCCACATCCCATGAGCTTCTCAAAGAGCTGGACGCTGCGACGATAAAAATGATGATGCTGGTTTCTGCGAAAGAGGTATCCGGTCCATTTTGGGAGGATGCTGCCCAGCGGCATCATGATGCTGTAGATGCATGGCACTCCTTTCTCAATATCCCTACGGACTTTGCTGCGAATTCGCCTCTTCCCTAAGGGGGCGGAAGGAAAGGGTGGGGCGATTTCCTCTGTTCTTCCGCGCTGAAGACGTCACGGGGGAGCAGTTATGCTCGGACAGCCACAGATTCAAAAAAACGGAGGCAGATCACGTTTATGAGACGGATCTATCACCGATGAGCCTAGAGTCGGGGTTCCCAGCTTTTCGATTCGTCCTTCAGCACGATCCGGTGAGCTTTGTGCACAGCCGGTCGAGGATCGCGTGCTCAAGGTCGGATCACCGTACGTGTCCGGTAAGCCATCTGGTTTTTTCCGCGTTGTGGTTATGACAACCAACCGACAGGGAGGTCATCGAATATGCCTATCGGGAAAGTTCGCATGCCATTGCTACCATCCCAATTTCAACTCGGTCAGTCTTGAAAGGGATTTCACCGATTTCTTGGAAACCGAAACCTTCATAGAATCGCCGCGCATTTGAGTTGGTCTTGAGTACGTCAAGCCACAGCAAGCGTTCTCCGCGCTCTATCGCTCGGCGGCAAATGAAGTGCAGGAGTTGTTTCCCATATCCTCGTCCTGCTTCGGACTTGATAAAGTAGATTTTTTGAATCTCCGCGCCCAATTCGCCCGTTAAAGGCGCAGGCGTTGACCAGTTAACTTTGGAAAAGCCGACGACCCTACCGCTTTCATCTGAGGCTATAAGCCACAAATGGCAAGCGGGGGATTCGAGTGATTTGCCGAGCGAGGTAGGAGAAAAATCTTGATTAAGGAAGTCCTGCATGCCAGAGACAGACCAGATGTCCGAAAAGTGCTCTTGGTAGGTTTCACAGCCGATTTCACGTAGAACATCCAGGTCGGCTTTAGTTGCTTCGCGAATATTAATCACATTTCTCACCAGTTTATTTGTCAGGCTCCAACAACCATTCACTAAAAGCCCGTACCTCCATTTGCCGCTCCCGCCCCGGCACACACACCACCGTATACCGCGCACCCGCCAAACGAACCTCAGGGCGATATTCAACCAGCTCCCCACGCGCAACAGCCTCAGTAACCAGCACATTGCTGGCGAGTACCAGCCCGTGCCCGGCGATCGCCGCCTGCAGGGCATGCTGCTCCTCGTCATAACGCCGGAAACGCGCGTTCTCCAGCCAGCCCAGGGTGCCGGCCTTGGCGCACCACGCAGGCCAGTCGACTGCCACCTTTGCACTGCTCAGCCACGGCACGTCGATCAGTTCGACGGGCGCGCCCGCTGCGGGCGGTTGCCAGCCGGGGCGGCAATAAACGCCAAAGTACTCATCCAGCAAAGGCTGTTCGAACAGCTGTGGGTCAGGCGTGAAGAGGGCGCGGATCGCCAGGTCGATGCTGGCGTCACGCTGCAGGTCGACCACCTCGTTGCTGGTATGCAGCCTGATGTCGATCTCCGGGTACAACCGATGAAAATCCCCGAGCCGAGGGATCAGCCACAGGCTGGCGAACGCCGGCGTCGTGCTCACCACCAAGGACTGGGCAGCACAAGGCGGCGACAGCACCTGCAGGCCATGTTGGATATCAAGCAGGGCGCGGTGCATGAACGGCTGAAGGCGCTCGCCGTCGGCGCTCAGGCGTACGTTTTGGCTGGAGCGTTCGAACAGGCGCACGCCAAGGAAGGCTTCAAGGCTTTTGACCTGATGGGAGATCGCCGCCGGGCTGACGTTCAGTTCCTGGGCCGCTGCCTTGAAGCTGCCCAGCCGTGCAGCGGACTCGAAGCCGCGCAAGGCGGTGAGGGGCAGTTTGGCGAACATGGGTGGGTAGGTTACTCAGGTTGAGCGTGGCTCAATTTAGCTCAATTGTGCGCGGGTGCTCAACTTGCCAGGCTGTGGTCTCCCACCTCACTCCAGGAGCCCAGCGATGCAAGGCACGCCCCGTAAAATCCTTCAGGCCATCCTCTACGAAGCCGGCGGCGTGCTGTTCGTGGCCCCGGCGCTGGCGCTGACCTACGACCAGGGCATGGGCTATTCAACCCTGCTGTCGCTGGTGATTTCCGCCGTCGCGCTGGCCTGGAACATGCTTTTCAACGGCCTGTTCGAGTGGTGGGAACGTCGCCAACGCAGCCGCCATCGCAATTGGCAGCGACGACTGCTGCATTCCCTGGGGTTTGAAGGCGGCTTGACGCTGATCCTTACCCCTGTGATTGGAGCGTGGTTGGGCATCAGCCTGTGGCTGGCGCTGGTGACTAACTTGGGGCTGTTTGTGTTCTTCTTTTTTTATTCGCTGGTTTTTCAATGGCTGTTTGATCGAGTGTTTGATGTTCCGCTTTCGGCGCAGGCCGATCAGGGTTCTGTATCCAACGCCCGTTGAGTCAGTTGCACTTCGGGAAAGTCCGATGTCTTCCTATACTCATCGTTCAGGTCCCGGGCATTCACCGGTGCCATCATGGACGAGGAAATAACATGGCTTCCACCAGTAGGACACTCGCTCCGCAAGATGAAAGCGCGATAGCTGGTGCTTTAGAGGGGATCGTCACGAAGACCGATGTCGTTGCCGAGGCGCTAAGGAGTGGCAATCACAAAGATGTAGTGCTGGTTCGGGGAGGGAGCGCTACAGGTTGCGCAGCGGCAGTCAATGCCTCTAGTGCCGGAGGGGAACCGGCGAATGTGAATTGTGGAGCGCCAACCCTACAACAAATGATCAGTCAGGTGGGTGGCTCTCAGCCAGGTATACCGCAGGAGAAGCTACCAGAGTTCACCTCCGTTCCTGCCAACGCCACAAAATGGGCGAGACGTGGAGGATGGCTAGTGGTGAAGATCAATACGAGATATCTCATCGCCGGAGACGCTGGGGAGAGTGGCTGGATTTGCCTGAAAAACGCACCGTTGGTCTTCGCGCAATTCCTTCCGCACCCTGAGCCCTTAACGGCGGAGGAAGGAAAGGCCTTTCTTAATGCGGATTAACGCAGTAGCCAGAGAGTCAGTGCGCGCAGGCGGCGCAGTGATCATCCAAGCCGTCAGCGAGCGTTTACTCCGTTCCCAATAGCCTGCGCCCAGTTTTCCTGGTGTCTGGCTGTGGAGAGATGTGGAGTGTGGATTGGACAGACGCATGGCAAAACAGTAGCGTTCAACCTTCCAACTCAAAAACTCCAACATCAGGGATGGCCATGTCACTCAGACTCGTTTCGCTAATGGCAGCATCCTCCTCGTTGCTTGTGGGTTGTATCTTTCTTCCCATGGGGGAAGAAGAAAAGGCGAGGTACGCCGAATATCATCGCACTACCGAGTCTCCGGCAACCTACGAGGCCATGGATTGCGATACGTTGTTGATTACTCAAAAAAGCTATGACCAGAATCCCACGCCGCGTACGGAAAAAATCAGGCAAGTGATTCACCAGGTGGTCACTCAGCGAGACTGTTCCCGCAGCAGCGCATCCAGCCCAAGCGTTGCCCCAAGTCCTGTTTCCCCCACAACGTCCGCCCCGGCGCCGATACCTGCCAAAAGTATTGCGGCTCCCATGCCTGTTGCGGCTGGGCATCTCGGGGCCCACATCGGCTCGGTCACGCCTGCTGTTGCGAAGAGCTTCGGTTTACCGTCCGAGAAAGGGGTGCTGGTGTTTGGACCGGAGGCAGGCGCTGATATAGAGAAAATGGAGCTCTTGGCGGGGGATGTCATTTTGGAGATCGCTGGCGCGGCTGTGAACAGTCCTGCCGAGGTCACAGCCATCATCGGCCGCATGACGCCTGGGGACAGCGCCTTGATAAAGGTCTGGCGCTATCGGGCTGTGACTGACGTTCGGGTCATTGTTTCTGATGAAAGTAGTGCCGCCGCCCGCCCTTTGTGATCGACGTGACATTGCGCCCGGTTGTTACTGATCGTCAGTCACAACCAGGTGTCGGCGCTAGAAGAACTCATCCAGAAGCCGATAAAAATAAATACGATCCTGATCGGCTTCGAGCACTGCGTATCGCCGCAGAAACGGCGCTACCCATTGTTTTCCCAACTCCTCGGCAATGTCCCGAGTTGCCAGCGCCAGGTCCTGATATCGATCCGCGACATCCAGTCGACCGCAATCAATGAACCCCGTAAAACCACCGTTATCGACGATGATATTGGGCATGCACGCGTCGCCGTGGGTCACGACGAGATCTTGTTCGGCTGGTTGACGGTTTAGCAATCTTTCAAAGAGTAGGGCGGGTGCGAGTCCCCTGTGCTCTTCGTCCAATTCCTCCTGATCGACAAGCCGGCTTCCATTCGAACTCGGGCCTTGGCGGGGAAGGGTGTCATTGGTCGCCGACTCGTCTAGACCGGGGGTTTATGCCGGGCTAAGGGTTGCCACACAGATTGTTGGCGACTACCCTGAAAATGTTTGGATTGTTACGAGAAACTTCAGGCGTGGCGATTTTTGGTCAACCCACTTAAGGATGAGGTGAACACAATGTTTTCTCATGAAGGTACGGCAATAGAGGTGTTGCTCTTCATTTTTGGCTTTGCCGGGTTTGCCCTGGCACTGTGGTTTGTTCATGCCTATTTCGAGCGAAAGGCTGAAAGTGGTGTAAAAAAACAACATTCCGGTCGTCGGGGCAGTTGAGCATCGGCTGATGCTGCTCCCCAAGAATTTTCAACCCTCAGAAACAACAAGCCCGCACACTCATGATGAGGTGCGGGCTCTTGATGACCCAAGCCTGCAATCAGAGACGCATGCCTTTGAACGGGTTCCAGCCTTGCTCGCCTTTCACTTCCTTGAGGTAGTAGGCGTAGTTGGCCATGAGTGCGTACATCATCGACAGGGCAATGCTCAGGCCGGTACTCAACGGCCGGGGAAACTCCATGCCGATGATTGCGAAAATCACGCTCAATGCGATATTGATCGCCAGGAAAATACCCAGCAGGGCGAGGTTTTTCTTCCAGAGGCCGAGGACGAACAGGTAGATAGGGCCGAAGAAAAACGCAATCACGTTGGCGTTGATGAGGATTTTCTTCTTGACGCCAGGCAGCGTCTTGACGGCTTCCTTGTAGCGCGGGTCGTTGGGTGCACCATAGGTTTCAAAGAAGTCAAAGCGTTCCTGCCACTTGGCGCTGTATTTACCCGCGCTTTGTACTTGTTCAGTTGTGCTCATTTTGCAAGGCTCCTGCTTTCCATTAGTAATTTTTCTTTCTTCCAAGAAATCCTGTGCTCTGTTTCTAGCGCATTGATTGCTTTGATCTTTGACGAAGGGCGCGAGTGAATCGCCTGGGGTGTTTATTTTGCCGTTTTATGGCTATTGGTGTGGAACATTCCGCACTGGCCACTTGAGCGCTCGCCTGGTCTGTGACGTGCTTCACTCTATTTTTTCAACGGGGGCGCCGGCCGACCTTCAGGAGCGGCTGACGCTGTCACCGTAGACACGGATCATGTCCAGCAGGTTCTTGACCCGCAACGGCAGGTTGCCGGCTGGATAGACCGCATGCATGCGCGGGTCTTCACCCGTGCTGGAGGTCAGCTTGTACTCGGGGAACACTCGCGCCAGGCGTCCCGCCGCCACTTCCGGCTCCGCCAGCCAGTCGGCCAGGCGGGCAATCCCGGCACCGGCCAGCGCAGCCTGGAACACCGCCGCGCCGGAACTGAAGCGAAACTTGGGGTGCACGCGAAAGCTGCCGGCCTGGCCCGGCCCACGAAAATTCCATTCCTTGAGAATCCGCGGCGCCGTGTGCAGGATCAATGCGTGCTGTTCCAGCGCCTCGATGGACGCCGGCAGCCCGCATCGCTCCAGGTAGCCAGGGCTGGCGTAGAGGTAGCGCGAATAGCTCCACAGCGGGTAGCCAATCAGGTCGCTGGATTGTGGAAAGGCGCCGCGAATCGAAAAGTCCAGCTTGCCCTTGACCGGATCGACCGCCGCATCGGTGAAGATCACATCCACGCTGACATCGGGATAACGCTGGCTGTACTGAGCGATCAACCCGGGGACCACCGTGTGGGCCAAGGATTGCGGTGCGGAAAAGCGGATCCAGCCGGTGGCCAGGCCGCTGAGCCCGGCCAGGTCCTCGTCCGCCTCACGTTGCAGATCGAGCATTCTGTAGGCGTGGGGCAGTAGCCGCTCGCCGGCCTCGGTCAGCGTCACGGCATTGGCCGAGCGATTGAACAGCTTGACCCCACTGCGTTCTTCCAGCCCTTGAATGGCGCGGGTCAGCGAGCTGGGGGAGCGCCCCAGGCTGCGGGCTGCGACGACAAAGCTGCGCTTGCGGGCCACCGTCGCAAAGGCTTCAAGATCAGCCAACATATCCAGTGCCACCGGCTACCTCATTGCACTTTTCACAATATGACATTGCAACACAAAAAAGCCCCTTCCGTTAGCCTTCCCGCTTTCACCACAAGGACGTAGCTAAACAAGAGCGATGGATATGCCGACGCTGGATGAAACTCTCAGAAAAGCTACCGCCCTTGCGGGCGAAGCGACCCACGAATGGCGGGCGCCAAAAGTCCCCATCTCGACCACCCACCCCTTTATCGCCAGAGCCTGATTCAATGTTCGATATCGTCCTGCTATGTGTCTTCGCCTTCGCCGCCGGCCTGATCGATGCGGCCGTCGGCGGCGGCGGCCTGATCCAGATCCCGGCACTGTTCAATGTGCTGCCCAGCGCCCAGCCCGCAGCGCTGCTCGGCACCAACAAGGTCGCGGCGGCCTGCGGCACGGCCTTCGCTGCGCGCTCGTTCGTGCGCAAGGTGGTGATCGACTGGAGCCTGGTGGTTCCTGCCGCTGGCGCGGCCTTTGTCATGGCCTTCGCTGGCGCGGCGACGGTATCGATCGTGCCGCAGGCACTGATGCGCCCGGCGGTGTTGGTGCTAATCGTGCTGATGGCGATCTACACCTTCTGGAAAAAGGACTTCGGCAGCCTTCACAAGCCCATGCGCATCGGCACCAAGGAGAAGCTGCTGGCGGTACTGGTCGGTGGCGCCATCGGTTTCTACGACGGTTTGTTCGGACCGGGCACCGGCAGCTTCCTGATCTTCCTGTTCATTCGCTGCTTCGCCTTCGACTTCCTGCACGCCTCGGCGTCGGCCAAGCTGGTGAATATCGCCACCAATGTCGCGGCGCTGCTGTTCTTCATCCCGAGCGGCAACGTGCTCTACTTGGTAGCGCTGCCGATGGCGCTGTTCAATATCTTTGGCGCGCTGACCGGCACCTGGCTGGCGGTGCGCAAGGGAGTGCCCTTTGTCCGCGCGCTGTTCCTGGTGCTGCTGGTGATCCTGATCAGCAAGCTGTCCTATGACCTGATCTCGGCGGGTTGAGTTGCCCATTGCCCTGCCAAAAAGTGTTCGGCAAGCAGATTCAGCCCCATACTCTCGGTTTTTGCATCGCAGATATTCAGAAGAGGCCCTGTTTTGTCGAATGTTGAACCCCACCTGCACGCGCTGACGTTGAATCACATCTACGACGGTTTCAAACAGCTGATCCCCATCTCTCTTTTCGTCGTCGTGTTCGGTGTTGCTTTCGGCCTGGCGGCTGCGCAAACGGGCTTGAGTGATACGTCAGCGGTGCTCATGAGCACGCTGGTTTTTGCCGGCGCTTCTCAATTCGCCGCACTGGATCTGTGGGGGCAGCAAGTGCCGGTCGTTCCGCTGATGATCACCGTCTTCGCCATCAACGCCCGGCACTTATTGATGGGCGCGACGCTTTACCCGTGGTTGCGGGAGCTGCCCGTTGCCAAACGCTACGGTGTCATGCTGGTTGTTTCGGACGCGAACTGGGCCATGGCGATGCAGGCGTTCAGTCGTGGCAAGCCGGGGCTCGGGCTTTTATTCGGCGGCGGCATTGCACTTTGGGCCGCGTGGATCCTGGGCAGCTGGCTGGGGCTTCATTTTGGCAGTGCCATTGAGAACCCGGTCAGTTTCGGGCTCGATATGGTGATGGGCTGTTTCTTGTTGGCGATGGTCGTGGGCGGGAAGAAAAACCTGCGCATGTTCATCATCTGGACCGTGGCGGCCTGCTCATCGCTGTTGGCT
Source organism: Pseudomonas sp. Root401 (assembly GCF_001425105.1). Lineage (NCBI taxonomy): Bacteria > Pseudomonadati > Pseudomonadota > Gammaproteobacteria > Pseudomonadales > Pseudomonadaceae > Pseudomonas > Pseudomonas sp. Root401. The sequence goes on from NZ_LMDO01000038.1 coordinate 12,896, forward strand.
TACTGGTACTTGCCAGCGAACAGTCATGTCGTGGTCGGCGCTTTGGCGGGGGGCATCCTGGGCGCGCTGTGGATGGAGAAAAAACAATGAGTATTGAAACGGCGGGTTACGGCACGTTGATCGTCATATTGATCATGGCCGTCGTGACACTGGCGACTCGCTGGGGCGGTGTTTTCGTGATGTCGTTCGTGCCGATCAACTATCGGGTGCAGCAGTTCATCACAGCCATGTCCGGTTCGGTGTTGGTGGCGGTGTTGGCTCCGCTGGCGGTTAAAGGTGACAACGGCGCACGCCTGGCTTTGCTGACCACGGCAATCGTCATGCTGGCACTGAAAAAACCGTTGCCGGCAATTGCGGCCGGCATACTTGCTGCGGCTTTAGCCAGGCAGTTCTGAACGGTCGAGTCGCCCGCGAACAAGCGAGCGACGAAACCCCATCAACACCCAGGTCAAAAACTCAGCACCGCCGCTTCCCCAAACGAGTGATCCTGTGCCCCCGTCATAAAGTGCAGCGACATCTCCTGTGGCGCCTCGATGGGGGGAATTTCAAAACTCCCCACCACCTGTCCCTGAAGCGCACTCAGCCGCATCGACTCTTCTTCCTTTAACTTTGCCATTCTCGCGTGATTCGCTGCGATTTCGTTGAGAGTTGACACGGTACATCTCCGTTTGCTGACCAAGCATTGATTAATTTGCCGCCGCGTCAGAATTACGTCGTTCTTGGCTGCTGAGACAGGCCAGTGCAAACCCTGAGCCAGACGTGGCCGCTTGTTGGCCCCGACACTCGACAGGTGACGAATGGCGGGGCAGACGTGCATTGACGCCGGCAACGTTGCAACCATGCCTCAACAATAAGTCACTGATAATACAAACCGCCCCCCGATAGGGTCAGTCGGTCTCGGCGTTGTAGACGCTTGACCGGTATGTCGAATGCCTGTGCACCACAACCACTGCGGCTCCGATCAGGCTGGTGACAACCGCCAACAGCAGAATCACCTGCTGCGTTCCAACCGGCGCGGCCAGCACCGCGACCAACAGGCCCGCGAGCGGTTGCGACAGGTTGTTGAGCAGCGTGATGACGCCGACGGTCTTGCCGAAGTCCTGGGGCGGAATCACTTGCTGGCGGAGGGTGCGGAAGTAGACGTTGAACATTTTGTCGAAGCCGACAATCAGCAAGAAGCCGACGACGTAGCCCCCTGTGTTCGGGCTGAGCGCGGTGATGAAGGCGCCGACGGCAATCAGTGTGTAGGAGAGAGCGCCCAGTAGTTTCAAGGGCAAGGTCAGCCGGGCCAGGAGGAACAGGATGAGGATGGTGGTCACGGCACCGGCTGCCTGTAACCCTGCGTAGTCATCCTTGCCGGCGCCGTAATGGCCGATGATCATGGCCGCTGAGGTGGCTAGGGTGACGCCGATGATCAGGTTGACGCCCACCGCCAGGCTGATGATCCTTTTCAGTTCCGCCAGGTTGCGAATGTGGCCGAAGGCAATGCGCAGCGGGTTCAGCCAGAGGTCGTGATGTTGCTCGAAGGTTTCCAGGGTGACCGAACTGATGCGCTGCCAATACAGCATCGCCAGATCGGCCAGCAGAAACAGCCCGGCAACCGCCAGCACCACCCAGTGCCACGCCCACACCTCAAGCAGCAGCGCAGCGATCAGCGGGCCCAGCACCAAGCCGGTCTGGTCGGCGATTTGCGAGTAGGACAGGGTCTTGGTGTAGGTGTAGTGCTTGAAGATGTACGGCATCACCACTTCGCGGGCCATGATGCCCTGGGTGGTCAGCACACCGCACAGGGCCGAGAGCGCGACGATCCAATAGATCCCGCCGAAGACACCATAGAGCACGACCGCCACGCCGCAGGCGACGGCGCGATAGACCTGGCTGATGTGCAGGATGCGAATCGGCGAGAACTTGTCGCACAGCGCGCCGCAGATCGGGAACGCCAGGTAGCGTGGCAAGGACTCGACGAAGAACGCCAGGCCTGCCCAGGCGACGCTGTTGGTGGTCTGGAAAACAATCAGCGGGACGATGAACAGCAATATCTGGTCGGCCAACCGGGAGAGGAACATCGAGACGAAAAAAGCCAGGTAATCCTTGCGCATTAAACTCCTTGATTGCTGTGTTCAGGTGTTATCCGGTCCAGGCAAGCGGCACGCAGCGTGATATGGAACTAATATCACCGTTAGTCTCTATATCTTTACAGGGGTCATCCCTTTTATGAGAGAACTGCCATGTTCAAATCGCGCTCGTTGATTGCTGCAGTGACCTGTTTCGCCCTGGCGGCTGGCCCTGGCATTGTTGTCGCGGACCCGGGCAACGGCAAGGGAAATTCTCAATTCGATCAAGGTCCCGGTCAAGGGCAGGGAGGCAAAGGCGGGCAGGGCAACAAGGGCGGTCAAGGAAATCCCGGCAATAAGGGAGGCAAAGGCAACCAAGGCGGTGGCGGCGGCGATTGGCATAACGGCCCGAGCCTCGACCGCAGCGGCATCCTCGGTGTGATCGGCGGCTATCGCGATTACTGGAGCCCCGGCCCGGCGCTGCCGCCAGGCATCCAGAACAATCTTGCACGGGGCAAGCCGTTGCCACCCGGTATCGCCAAGAAACTTGATGGGCGACTGCTGGGACGGTTACCGCACTATGACGGTTATGAGTGGCAACAAGTCGGCACGGACCTGATCCTGGTGGCGATCGCCACTGGCATCATCTATGAAGTGCTCAATGGCGCGTTCGACTAAGTCGGAGTGGTGCCAATCAGTTAAGCAATACACCTGTGGGAGCAAGCTCGCTCCCACAAGTGGATCGGAGTACGACCGGGGGAGCCAGGCCGGCCGCAAGGCCGCCTCGCGAGCAAGCTTTGCTCCCACAGATCGGATGGCCCTTCGCGGCGGGCCCACGGAGCAATGCCTTCGTTCAGGCACACCGAGCCTAGGCGAGGTGCCGAGTGGTGGGGCAGAAGCGCTTTGGTTACTTTCGACTGGGCCGGCTTCCGGGCTTTTCGAAAGTGACCCGCCGTTGGGCGGAACCCTAAGTGGCCGTTACCGCAGCAACGGATATGTACTCGATCAACAAGAACCAGCCCACTCCCACAGGTTTCGTATCAGCTTTCCAGTTGCCGCAGGCGTTTGTACAAGGTATTGCGGCTGACCCCCAGCCGTCGCGCCAGGTGTGAAATATTCCCGCCCACTGCCTGCAACTGACGGTTCAGGTCCTCGGCATCGTTCAGGTCCACCGTCAGCGGCTCAGGCGTTTCCACCGGTTCCATTTCAAGGTCGACAAAGAAATCGTCGGGCAGGTGTTCCGGGCGGATCGGCTGTTCCTCGGCCATCGCCAGGGCCACTTGCAGCACGCTGCTGACCTGCCGCAGGTTGCCCGGCCACGGATGGCGATCGAACAGATCCAACACCTCACGGCTCAGGCCGGCCCATTGGGTCGGTTCGCGGTGGTGTTCCCAGAGGCGTTTGAACAGGGCCTGCTTGTCGCTGCGTTCGCGCAGTGGTGGCAGCTCCAGGGTCAGGCCGCCGATGCGGTAGTACAAGTCTTCGCGAAACCGCCCCAGTTGCACCTGTTCACGCAGCGAGCGGTTGGTGGCGGAGATGATGCGGATGTCCACCGGGAACAACTCGGCGCTGCCCACCGGCTGCACGCAACGTTCCTGCAAGACCCGCAGCAGCCGGGCCTGGGTCGGCAGGGGCATGTCGCCGATTTCGTCGAGGAACAGCGTGCCCCGGTCGGCCTTGCGGATCAGGCCGATGCTGCCTTTCTGGTTGGCGCCGGTGAAGGCGCCTTTTTCATAACCGAACAATTCCGACTCCACCAACTCGGCGGGGATCGCTGCGCAGTTGACGGCAATGAACGGCTGCTTGCAGCGCGAACTGGCCTGGTGCAGGGCTTTGACGAAGACTTCCTTGCCGACGCCGGTCTCGCCATGGATCAGCAGCGGAATGTCCTTCTCCAGCAAGCGCTCCGCCTGGCGCACGGCCTTCTCCACGCGGCTGTCACCGAAGTGCAGGGTGTTGAGGCTGATGACATGGGAGGCAGGAGCCGAGGCCGGCATGGGCGCGGGCTCGGTAAATACCCGCGCCTTGATCGATACCTGGCTCGGGCGCCTGAGCAGGCACTGGAACCGATTGCTGCCGGATGCTTGCAGGGCGAACGGCAGGCCGTCGGGCTGGTTCAGCAGTTCCAGCAGCGAGACCTTGAACAGGCTTTCGATGCTGACGCGCGACAGGCTCAGGCCCAGCAAGTTGTCGGCCCGGCGGTTGGCGGACAGGACCTGACCGCTCTCATCGAAAATCAGCAGCCCGGCCCATTGGCTGTCGAGGTTGTTCAGGCCGGTGTTGAAGGTCAGTTGGAAGTGTTCACCGCGAAACAGGTTGAGGATCAGCCGGTTCTCCACGGTCTGGCTCATCATCTTGACCATGCCCAGGGTGTGGGAAGGCGGCAGGTAGCTGTCACTGGAGACGTCCAGCACGGCGATGACTTTGCGCTCGGCATCGAAGATCGGCGCGGCGGAGCCGGTCATGAAGCGATTGGCCTTGAGGAAGTGTTCATCGTGTTCGATGTGCACCGCCTGTTCGCAGGCCAGCGCGGTGCCGATGGCGTTGGTACCGGTGCAGCGCTCCATCCAGCTCGCCCCGGCGCTGAAGCCATGGGCCAGTTTCGGTTCGATGAAGCGCTGGGTGCCCCAGGAGGTCAGCACTTGGCCCTGGTTGTCGGCCAGCATGATCAGGCAGTTGGAGTTGCTCAGGATGTTTTCGTAGTACGGCAGGACTTCCTGGTGGGTGGTCTGCACCAGTGAATGCTGGCTCTCCAGCAACTGGGCGATGCCTTGGGCGGGCAACTGGTCGAAGGCCGGCACGCTTTGATGGTTCAGGCCGAAGGCACGGCAACGGGACCAGGAGGCCTGGATGATTGCCTCGTGAGACAAGGCTGGAGCAGGTGCGGCCATGGGGCACTCTCGCAGGAGCTGTTTTTATTGTTGTGGCAAGTCTCGCACAGACTCCTTGTGCTGGGGCAGATCCAAACACTACTTAAATTGGCTCGCTCCCACTGGTTCAGTGTTGTTCAAAATTGTTCATTGTCAACCCGATCGTTGTTCAGTTGTTCATTCCTGATTGTTCACTTGTGTTCATCAACGAACGTCTTTTTCCTACGGATAAATAGAAATTTCAATAAGATCAAAGGCCTGTGATTTTTGGCACGGCTTTCGCTTTCTAACTCGGGTCGCTTGACTCCAATAATAAAAAGGCCGAGCCATGTCATTAAAGCTTGAGCACATCTGTCGCACCGTCGAAGGCCAGACCTGGATCGACGATGCCAATCTGAGTTTCGAACCCGGATCCTTCAACGTTTTGCTGGGCCGCACATTGTCCGGCAAGACCAGCCTCATGCGCCTGATGGCCGGGCTGGACAAGCCCGATAGCGGCCGCATCCTGATGAACGGCGTCGACGTCACCAAGCGCCCGGTGCGGCTGCGCAACGTGTCGATGGTCTATCAGCAGTTCATCAACTACCCGACCATGACCGTTTTCGAAAACATCGCCTCGCCGTTGCGCCAGGCCGGTGTGTCCGATGAGGTAATCCAGAGCAAGGTGCTGGAAACCGCCAGGATGCTGCGCATCGAGAAATTCCTGCAGCGTCATCCGCTGGAGTTGTCCGGCGGCCAGCAGCAGCGCACCGCCATGGCCCGCGCCTTGGTCAAGGACGCCGAGCTGATTCTGTTCGACGAACCACTGGTGAACCTGGACTACAAGCTGCGTGAAGAGCTGCGCCAGGAAATGCGCGAATTGTTCCAGGCCCGCCACACCATCGCCGTCTACGCCACCACCGAGCCCAACGAGGCGCTGGCCCTGGGCGGCACCACCACGATCCTGCATGAGGGTCGGGTGATCCAGAGCGGCAAATCGTCCTCGGTGTATCACCAGCCGCAAACCGTGCTGGCCGCCGAATTGTTTTCCGAACCCCCGATCAACCTCATGCCGGGACGCATCGCCGGCAACGAGGTGAGCTTCGCCAATTTCGTGCACTTCCCGCTGAACGTCGACCTGCGCCCGGTGGGCGAGGGTGAGTTCCGTTTCGGCGTGCGCCCCAGCCATATTTCCCTGGTGCCGAGCAACGACGACGACCTGGAACTGGCGGTGACCGTCGAGGTGGCCGAGATCAGCGGCTCGGAGACCTTCCTGCACGTGCGCAACGAACATTTCCTGCTGGTGCTGCACTTGCCAGGGGTGCATGAGTACGACGTGGATGCGCCGATCCGCATCTACATTCCGACCCATAAACTGTTTGTCTTCGATGCCCAGGGCAAGCTGGTCCAAGCCCCAGGGCAGCGTATCGCGAGGGTTGCCTGATGGCCGAAATTCGTTTGCAGAACCTCGCCCACAGCTACACCAGCACCCCGGCGGGCCCCGAGGACTACGCGATCCGCGAGATGAACCACATCTGGGAACAGGGCGGCGCCTATGCGCTGCTCGGGCCTTCGGGCTGCGGCAAGTCCACGTTGCTCAACATCATTTCCGGATTGCTCAGCCCTTCCGAAGGGCAGGTGATGTTCGACAGCAAAGTCGTCAACGACCTGACCCCGGAGCGCCGCAACATCGCCCAGGTGTTCCAGTTCCCGGTGGTGTACGACACCATGACCGTGTTCGACAATCTGGCGTTCCCGCTGCGTAACCAGGGCATGGCTGAGGCGAGAGTCCACACCAAGGTGCAGGAAATCGCCGAGGTCCTGGACCTGCAGAACCTGCTGGACAAAAAGGCCCGCAACCTCACCGCTGACGAAAAACAGAAAGTCTCCATGGGCCGCGGGCTGGTGCGCGACGATGTGTCGGCGATCCTGTTCGACGAGCCACTGACGGTGATCGACCCGCACCTGAAATGGAAACTGCGGCGCAAGCTCAAGCAGATCCACGAGCAGTTCAACATCACCATGGTCTACGTCACCCACGACCAGTTGGAAGCCTCGACTTTCGCCGACAAGATCGCCGTGATGTACGGCGGCCAGATCGTGCAGTTCGGCACGCCCCGGGATTTGTTCGAGCGCCCCAGCCACACCTTTGTCGGCTACTTCATCGGCAGCCCGGGGATGAACCTGATCGAGGTCACGGCGCAGCCCGGTGGCGTCGGTTTCGGCTCGACCCACTTGCCGCTGTCGGAAACCTTGCAACGTCGGGTCGCCGAAGCCGAAGGCAAAAGCCTGAAGGTCGGTATCCGCCCCGAATTCGTGCATGTCTGGGACGGCCCCTATGACGACGCGATGCGCGCTGACGTGGTCCACGTCGAAGACCTGGGCACCTACAAGATCCTGACCCTCAACCTCGATGGCGCACCGCTGAAAGTGCGCCTGGCCGAAGACAAGCCCGTGCCCGAAGGCACCGCGTACATCAGTTTTCCGGGCCAATGGCTGATGGTCTATGCCGATGAATACCTGCTGGAACCGTTGAGCGAGGTGCAGCCATGAACAAGGTGCAGAACAACAAGGCCTGGTGGCTGGTGTTGCCGGTGTTCCTGCTGGTGGCCTTTAGTGCCGTGATCCCGATGATGACCGTGGTCAACTATTCGGTGCAGGACATCTTCGACCAGTCCAGCCGCTACTTCGTCGGCGCCGACTGGTACAAGCAGGTGCTGCTCGATCCACGGTTGCACGATTCGCTGCTGCGCCAGTTCATCTACTCGGCGTGCGTGCTGCTGATTGAAATTCCCCTGGGCATCGCCATCGCCCTGACCATGCCGACCAAGGGCAAATGGTCGTCCCTGGTGTTGATCATCCTGGCGATCCCGCTGTTGATTCCCTGGAACGTGGTGGGCACCATCTGGCAGATTTTCGGCCGCGCCGACATCGGCTTGCTGGGCTCCACCCTCAATGGCCTGGGCATCAACTATAACTATGCGGCCAACACCATGGACGCCTGGGTCACCGTGCTGGTGATGGACGTCTGGCACTGGACTTCCTTGGTGGCGCTGCTGTGCTACTCGGGGCTGCGGGCGATTCCCGACGTGTACTACCAGGCCGCGCGGATCGACCGGGCCTCCAACTGGGCGGTGTTCCGGCATATCCAGTTGCCGAAGATGAAGAGCGTGCTGCTGATCGCTGTGATGCTGCGCTTCATGGACAGCTTCATGATCTACACCGAGCCGTTCGTACTCACTGGCGGCGGGCCGGGCAACGCCACCACGTTCCTCAGCCAGACCCTGACGCAGATGGCTATCGGCCAATTCGACCTGGGCCCGGCGGCGGCGTTTTCCCTGGTGTACTTCCTGATCATTCTGTTGGTGTCGTGGCTGTTCTATACCGCCATGACGCACTCCGACGCCAACCGTTGAGGCCCGCACGATGAGCAAGAGAAAGCTGATCCCCCTGCTGATCTACATCCTGTTCCTGCTGGTGCCCATCTACTGGCTGCTGAACATGTCGTTCAAGAGCAACACCGAGATCCTTGGTGGCTTGACCCTGTGGCCGCACGATTTCACCTTCCACAACTACAAGGTGATCTTCACCGACCCGAGCTGGTACACCGGTTACCTCAACTCGTTGTACTACGTGAGCCTGAACACGGTGATTTCCCTGAGCGTCGCGTTGCCGGCGGCCTATGCGTTTTCCCGTTACCGGTTCCTGGGGGACAAGCACCTGTTCTTCTGGCTGCTGACCAACCGCATGGCCCCGCCGGCGGTGTTCCTGTTGCCGTTCTTCCAGCTGTATTCGTCCATCGGGTTGTTCGACACCCACATCGCCGTGGCCTTGGCTCACTGCCTGTTCAACGTGCCGCTGGCGGTGTGGATCCTCGAAGGGTTCATGTCCGGGGTGCCGAAAGAAATTGACGAGACTGCCTACATTGACGGCTACAGTTTCCCCAAGTTCTTCGTGAAGATCTTCGTTCCGTTGATCGGCTCCGGCATCGGTGTCACGGCGTTTTTCTGCTTCATGTTTTCCTGGGTCGAACTGCTGCTGGCGCGCACGCTCACCTCGGTGAATGCCAAGCCAATCGCGGCGGTCATGACCCGTACCGTGTCGGCCTCGGGTATCGACTGGGGCGTGCTGGCGGCGGCGGGGGTGTTGACTATCCTGCCGGGCATGCTGGTGATCTGGTTCGTTCGCAACCATGTGGCCAAGGGCTTTGCCCTGGGCCGGGTCTGAGGAGTCGATGATGGAATGGATGAACTGGACCGCCCCCACGGCGGCATTCTTTGGGGTCATCGCCTTGCTGCTGGCAGGCATGACCACGTGGGAACTGCGTTCGCCGAGCATCCCTCGGCGCGGTTTCCTGCCGATTGCCACCACCCGTGGCGATCGGTTGTTTATCGGTCTTCTCGGTAGCGCCTACCTGCATATGCTGGTGATCGGTGCTACCGACTGGAGCATCTGGATAGCGTTCGCGTTGTCTTTGGTGTGGCTGTTGGCAGTGATGCGGTGGGGCTAGTCGCGAAGGTTCGCCGATCAGGCTCTTAAACCCAAACAGGAGGTCTCTATGTTCAATAAAAACAATAAGCTGCGACATAGCGTTTCATTGGCAGCCATGCTGGCACTCAGCGGGCTGAGTGCTGCGGCCTGGGCCGACGCCTATGAAGACGCCGCGAAAAAATGGATCGGCAGTGAGTTCAAGCCGTCGACCCTGACAGCCGAGCAGCAGCTCGAAGAACTCAAGTGGTTCATCAAGGCCGCCCAGCCGTTTCGCGGGATGAAAATCAACGTGGTGTCGGAAACCATCGCCACCCACGAATACGAGTCCAAGGTGCTGGCCAAGGCCTTTACCGAAATCACCGGGATTCAGCTGACCCACGACCTGCTCCAGGAAGGCGACGTGGTGGAGAAGCTGCAGACCCAGATGCAGTCGGACAAGAATATCTATGACGGCTGGGTCAACGACTCGGACCTGATCGGTACGCACTTTCGCTACGGCAAGACTGAATCGATCACCGACCTGATGGCCAACGAAGGCAAGGATTTCACCTCGCCGACCCTGGACATCAAGGACTTCATCGGCATCTCCTTCACCACTGCGCCGGATGGCAAGATCTATCAACTGCCCGATCAGCAATTCGCCAACTTGTACTGGTTCCGCGCCGACTGGTTCGAGCGTGCGGACCTGAAGGCCAAGTTCAAGGAGAAATACGGCTACGAGCTGGGCGTACCGGTGAACTGGTCAGCCTATGAGGACATCGCCAAGTTCTTCTCCGAAGACGTCAAGGAGATCGACGGCAAGCGCGTCTACGGCCACATGGACTACGGCAAGAAAGACCCCTCCCTGGGCTGGCGCTTCACCGATGCCTGGTTCTCCATGGCCGGCGGCGGCGACAAGGGTCTGCCCAACGGTTTGCCGGTGGACGAGTGGGGCATTCGCGTCGAAGACTGCCACCCGGTCGGCTCCAGCGTGACCCGCGGCGGCGACACCAACGGGCCGGCGGCGGTGTTCGCCACCACCAAATACGTGGACTGGATGAAGAAGTACGCGCCACCGGAAGCAGCGGGCATGACCTTCTCCGAATCCGGCCCGGTACCGTCCCAGGGCGCCATCGCCCAGCAGATCTTCTGGTACACCGCTTTCACCGCCGACATGACCAAGCCGGGCCTGCCGGTGATGAACGCCGATGGCACGCCGAAATGGCGCATGGCGCCGTCGCCGCGCGGTCCGTACTGGGAAGAGGGCATGAAGCTGGGGTATCAGGACGTGGGTTCCTGGACCTTCATGAAGTCCACGCCGGAGAAGCAAAAACTCGCCGCCTGGCTGTACGCGCAGTTCGTGACGTCCAAGACCGTATCGCTGAAGAAGACCATCGTCGGCCTGACGCCGATTCGTGAGTCGGACATCAACTCCCAGGCCTTGACCGACCTGGCGCCGAAACTCGGTGGCCTGGTGGAGTTCTACCGCAGCCCGGCCCGCGTGCAATGGACCCCGACCGGGACCAACGTGCCGGACTATCCGCGCCTGGCGCAACTGTGGTGGAGCCACATCGCCGAAGCCGCCAGTGGCGAGAAGACCCCACAGCAGGCCCTCGATGGCTTGGCCAAGGACCAGGATGCGATCATGACTCGCCTGGAACGCTCCAAGGCCCAAGCCACCTGCGCGCCTAAAATGAACCCTGAGCGCGACGCGCAATACTGGTTCGACCAACCGGGTGCACCGAAGCCGAAACTGGCGAACGAGAAGCCAAAAGGTGAAACCGTGAGCTACACCGAGCTGTTGAAATCGTGGGAGGCGGCACGCAAGTAAAGCCCCAAGCGTGAAAACGAACGGCACCGAAAGGTGCCGTTTTTTTTGGTGCGCTTGCACCGCTTTCGCGAGCAAGCTCGCTCCCACAGGAGGAGCGCGGCCCACCAAGAACCAGGTCGGCTGTTAGGCCGCCTCGCTTTGGCTTTTGATGTGGGGCATTACGCCGCTCTGAACGTGATATCAAAATCTTCATTAACAGCGCAACTCAACAGCACTAAGCTAAATCCCGGGTTTTTTTGTGTCTGCTTGTTGCTCGGGGCGGGTGTTCGTCGATCTATCCGGTTGGCGTCTTTTTCCTGCAAACAACCCCCAGTAAACTTGTAACCCCCTTGAAACAAGATTAGCCACGCTGCCAGGTCGCGTTCTGTTGCACAATACGCCCCGGACCGTTTTTCTCAGGATGTTCAATGTTCAAATCATTTCCCATGCGCACCGTCGGGCTTGCACTGGTGCTGGCCGCCGCAGCCGGTTGCTCGTCGAAGAAAGCCGCCATTTACGAGCACGAGAACTTCGACGACTCCGGCACGTTCTCGCGCACTTATCCAGTGAGCGACGCGGCGACCTGCGAGGCCGGGCGTCGGGCGTTGCTCAGCCAGGGCTACATCATCACCAGCAGCGATCCGAAGCTGGTCAGCGGTCACAAGAGTTTCCAGCAGACCGGCGAGACCCACATGGAAATCAGCTTCAACCTGGTCTGTGCCGAGGACGGCGGTACCGGCCACCGTGCGACCATGTTCGCCAATGCCTTGCAGGACCGTTATGCGCTGAAGAAAACCAACAACTCCGCCAGCCTGGGCGTGGGTGTGCTGGGTTCGGTGTCGATGCCGATCGGCTCCTCGGATGATTCGATGGTCAAGGTAGCCAGCGAAACCGTGTCGGCGGCCAAGTTCTATGAGCGTTTCTTTGCCTTGGTCGAGCTGTTCCTGCCTCCCGAAGCGAAGAAAGCTGCCGAGAAGGCTGAGAATACCGAGAAGCCGAAAGCTGAGCTGGGTATCCCGGAAACCAAAGCTGAATCGGCTGCGCTGATGCCGGCTCCAGTTCCAGCACCAGAGCCTGTTGCGCCTGCTCCCGCAGCAACCACGCCGGTAGAGGAGGCCGCGCCAGCCCCCGTCGAAACAGCTCCCACGGTATCGGAGCCCGTCGCACCGCCGAGCGAACCAGCGCCAATTGCGCCCGAGTCGTTCGAGTCTGCGCCGACGACGGAAACCGTTACACCACCACCGTCCAGTTCGTTGCCGGCCCCGACCGAGCCGATCCAGCCGCTTCCGGCATCCTGAGGTCCAGTGGCAGGGAGTAACGCCCTGTCACACTTCACACGATAATTTCCCGACCCTGTGCTACGTTTAATTCATGAAGCCTTTGCTTCATGTTTTGTTCATAAAGCAGCTTTATGCTGATGCCAGCGCCATCAGGCATTGGTTTCAATGACAGGGGAAGGACACGTAATGGATGATTATCAGGAAGAGCTGCTGGAATACCAGGCGTATGAACTGGACCCGTTGGAACCCGCCGAAGATGCGACGGAGTTGTGAGGATCGCGACAAGCTACAAGTGGTAAGCACCAAGCCAGGTTCTTGAAGCTCAAATCCCTCTGTGACTACGACGAAACTCTCCGGGCGTCTGGTTGTTCCAGCGCTTGAAGGCTCGTTGAAATGCCTCGGCTGAGGCGAATCCCAATAGATAAGCGATTTCGCCGAACGCCAGTTCGGTATCGCGTATGTAGGTCATGGCCAGGTCGCGGCGGGTGTCGTTGAGGATGGCGCGAAATTGCGTGCCTTCCTCGGCCAGCTTGCGACGCAGGGTCCAGGTCGGCAGCTTCAGGCGGGCCGCCACTTCTTCCAGGTCGGGTTCCCGGCCGCCGTTGAGCAACGGTCCCAGCAGTTGGATGATGCGCTCGCGCAGGCTGCGGGTGCGGGTCAGTTGTTCCAGTTCCCGTTCACACAACTGAAGCAGATGGTGCCAGGTGCTGGGGCAATGCTGTGGGTTGCGCTGGGCGAGGCTGTCCAGGCCCAGGCGCAGTTGATTCTGTTCGGCGCCAAACTGGATCGGGCAGTCACCGAGCGTGCGGTAGGCCTCCAGGTATGCCGGTTCCTCGAATTCGATTTCGATGCGTTCTGGCCGTAGCGCGATGCCGCTGACGCTGGACAGTTGCGCAAGCCAGCCGGCAATGATCGAGTCCACGACGAAGCGGTTGTAGGCGTTATACGGGCTGATGGAATAGAACCGTAGCCAAGCGCCTCGGGCATCTTCATGGAAACTCGATTGGCCGCGATAGTTGGAGCCATACAGCGGCTCGAAGCGGATCATGCAGCGGGCGGCCTCGCGCACGGTTGGCGCCTGGGCCGCGGTAACGCCCGCCAGCCCGGCCTGGCTCAAGCGGCCGAGTTGGCCCATGCGCAGGCCCAGGGCCGGGTCCTGGGTCTGTTGAATCGCGGCGTGGCCCAGGCGCATGTAGCGTGGGATCGACAGCCTTGCCCCGGGCTTGGCCAGGCGCGCGGCATCGAGACCGTACTGTTCAAGCAAAGGTTGAGGGTCTTGCCCATGGCTGGCGACGGCGTCAGCCAGGCTATGGACGAAGCCCACTGACAGGTCGCCCAGGCGCATCGGCCGCGGTTTCATGTTCACAACCACAGGTTCAGCAGGCGAGCGCCACGGGCGTTGCCATCGGGGAAGTGTTGGCCGTTGTGGCTGATGAAACTCTGGCCGGCGCTGCCGCTGTCCCAGAACTGGCCCCGCAGGAACACGCTGACGCCGCCCCGGGCCTGGCTGATGGGCAATTGGCCGGTCAGTGTCAGGCGATGCCAGGCTTGGCCCTCGCTCACTTCACCCGGCTTGAGGCTCACCTCGCTCGGCGTGGACAGGCCTTTATAACCGCTCCAGGGTTTGTCCCACGTATCGCGACCGATGATGAAGGCGGGCACCGCAATCAGTTGCGCGCCCTGCTCGTTGAGTTGCCGGTAGTGGAGTGGGTACCAACTGTCGCTGCCGATCAACACGCCCAGGCGCCCGGCGGGGGTGTCGATGACTTGGACAGCGGTCGGGCGGTCGGCCCCAAGCACATCGCGCTGTTCAAATACCGGATGTCGTTGGCGTTGTGGCTGGCCGATCGGCCGGCCGTCGCTGCCGAACACCAGGCTGCTGTTGTACAGCGCACCGCGACCGATCTTCAGTTCACCGTCACTGACACTGGGCTCGGGAAGCACGATGGAGCCGGCCACCAGGGTGATACCGAATTCCTTGGCCAGCCCACCGAACAGCGCTTGATAGTCATGGGCCATGCGCTCGGCTTTCATGCGCAGGTAGGCATCGTCCAGTCGGCTATCGCCTTGAGCGCTGACCAACGCCCGGATAAACGCCAGCGGATTGCTGACCGCCAGCCAGTTCATGGCGTCCTTCAGGCTGGTGGCCTGGTACAACTCGTCTTTTTCGCCGCCGACCATCAGCCAGGTGCCGATGTGCTCGGGCAGGACCACCACGGTCTTGGCATTGAGAAAGCCTTGGTCGCGAGCGGTCTGCAGATAGGCCGCCAGTTTGCGATGCAGGCGCTCGGGGCTCTGGTAGTCGGTGGGGAACAGTTCGGGTTGGATGCCCAGCAGGTTGCCGCGGTCGGCGGGCGTGCCCTGGTCGACCGCCAGGCTGATGCGCAGGTCTGACAGGTAATGACCCGCCGGACGATCCGTCGTCCACAGTGCGTAGGTGATCAGGGCGGCAATCAAGGCCAAGGAAAACAGCAGGTACAGAAATTTGCGCATGGGGGAACAGTCAGCGGCCGTGTGCAGGTTCGTGATTTTTCATCAAGAGCTACGGGGCAGGGTACGGTAAAACAAGGGATTAGCGAAGGGCGGGCGCTGATTTGTACGCACGGTAAGCACACACAGAGGGTGTCCAGGAATCTTGGGACACCCTCTGTGCTGGCAAGGCGCGCTAGTGATTTTTGGCTTTGCGGATCCGGATCAGAATCAGCAACATGATCAGCAGCACCGGTGGCGTCATGCCCAGCAGCGCTTCGCGGGCCGAGAGGTTTGCGCCCAAGGTGTGCAGCCCGCTATAGACCAGTTTGAACAGATTGATCAGGTAGTAGGTGATGGCAATGATCGACAGGCCTTCCACCGCGCGCTGGATCTTGATCTGTGCATCGGCACGCGCATTGAGGCTGCGCAGGATCTCGGCGTTCTGGTCCTCCATTTCAACCTGTACGCGGGCTTGCAGCAGGTCACCCAGGTTGGCGACGCTCATGGCCAGTTGTTCGAGGCGCTGTTCGGTGGCTGCGCAATAACGCACCGTGGGTTTGAAACGCCGTTCGATGAACACGCCCAGCCGCTGGCAATCCCCCAGGTGACTTTCGCGCAACTCCCCCAGGCGCTCGAACACCAGTTGGGCGTAGGCGCGGGTGGCGCTGAAACGGTGGCGATTCCTGACCGTGCTGCTGACGACCTGGCGAGAGAGCAGGGCGATGTCCTCCAGCAGGGCCTTGGCATGCACGCCGCTGGCATTGGCGTTGCGCTCGGACAGGCTCACCAGGGTGCGATCGAATTCGTTCAGTTGCGGGTCCAGTGCCTTGGCGGTATTGAGCGACAAGGACGCCATCATGCGATAGGTCTCGATTTCCAGCAGACGTCGGATCATGCGGCCCTGGCGATAAGCGTTGAGCCGTCGGTTGATGAACAGCAGGCGATTGGTGCCGTCCTCGGTCAGGCGAAAATCGCTCCAGACCACCGCATCGCCACCGCCCACGCAAGAGCCGCAAGGGTCCTTGAAGCCGTAGCTGGGCAGGTCGAGACCGGCTTCTGCGCGCACCACCACCTGAACGGCATTGATCAGGTGCTGGGCATGACCTTCGATACCCCGGGCAAGGCTTTCGGGCAGCGTTGTCCAGTGCAGTTCATTGGTGCTGGCGGGAACGACCAGGGTCAGGGTGAAGAACTCGGCGTGGCGCTCCCACTTGAGCGGATGTCCTTCAAGGCGGGTGATGCCTTGTGCGGCCTCTGCTGCGACGGTTTCAGGGCACAGTCGTTCGAGCAACGTGTTGCACTGGGCATTGTCGCCCAGAAACGCCAGGTGGAAGACGTGGGCCGGCTCGTCGAAATACAGCGACGGGCGGGCGTGCAACTCGTTGTGCAGCATTTTTCGTTGGGGATGCATGCAATGAGCACCATGTTATTAGGGTTATTTTTGGTTTCAGCACCTGGGCCAGCGTTGATAGGACTGGCTCATCCCGCTGAGAGTCACGCACAGCCGATCGGCGCCCTGCACATTTGGATCATTAAGTTGTCAGTTACGGTCATTGAGCGCCTGCATCCCGACTCTTACGCTGTGGGTCATGACAGACGCAAGCCGCAGAGCTTGCGCTTTACCCCGTGATCGCCCGTTGTGGAGTTACCGATGACCGCCTCTCATTACCCGCATCTGCTGGCCCCGCTGGACCTGGGTTTCACCACCTTGCGCAACCGTACCCTGATGGGCTCGATGCACACCGGCCTGGAAGAGAAACCCGGCGGCTTCGAACGCATGGCGGCGTATTTTGCCGAGCGTGCCCGGGGTGGCGTCGGCCTGATGGTCACCGGTGGCATCGGGCCGAACGACGAGGGTGGCGTGTACTCCGGCGCGGCCAAGCTGACCACCGAAGAAGAAGCGTTCAAGCACCAGATCGTTACCCGGGCCGTACACGAGGCCGGTGGCAAGATCTGCATGCAGATTCTCCATGCCGGGCGTTACGCCTACAGCCCCAAGCAGGTGGCACCGAGCGCGATCCAGGCGCCGATCAACCCGTTCAAGCCCAAGGAGCTGGACGAGGAGGGTATCGAGAAACAGATCAGCGATTTCGTCACCTGCTCGGTACTGGCCCAGAAGGCCGAATACGACGGCGTCGAGATCATGGGCTCGGAAGGTTATTTCATTAACCAGTTCCTGGCGGCCCACACCAACCACCGTACCGACCGTTGGGGCGGCAGCTATGAAAACCGCATGCGCCTGCCGGTGGAAATCGTTCGTCGAGTGCGCGAGGCGGTAGGTCCGAATTTCATCATCATCTTTCGCCTGTCGATGCTCGATCTGGTGGAAGGTGGCAGTTCCTGGGACGAAATCGTCCAGTTGGCCAAGGCCATCGAGCAGGCCGGCGCGACGATTATCAACACCGGTATCGGTTGGCACGAAGCGCGAATTCCCACCATCGCCACCAAGGTTCCGCGCGCCGCGTTCAGCAAGGTCACGGCCAAGCTGCGTGGTTCGGTGAGCATCCCGCTGATCACCACCAACCGCATCAACACCCCGGAAGTGGCCGAGCAGATCCTGGCCGAAGGCGATGCCGACATGGTCTCCATGGCCCGGCCGTTCCTGGCCGATCCGGAGTTCGTCAACAAGGCCGCTGCCGGCCGCGGCGATGAAATCAACACCTGCATCGGTTGCAACCAGGCATGCCTGGACCACACCTTTGGCGGCAAGCTCACCAGTTGCCTGGTGAACCCGCGGGCCTGCCACGAAACCGAGCTGAACTATCTGCCGGTGACCCAGGTGAAGAAAATCGCCGTGGTCGGTGCCGGCCCGGCCGGGTTGTCCGCTGCCACGGTGGCGGCCGAGCGTGGGCACCAGGTGACGCTGTTCGATTCGGCCAGTGAAATCGGTGGCCAGTTCAACGTCGCCAAGCGCGTGCCGGGCAAGGAAGAGTTCTTCGAAACCCTGCGCTACTTCAAGCGCAAATTGCAGACCAGCTATGTCGAGTTGTGCCTCGACACCCGGGTGGATGTGGCGCAATTGGTGGCTGGCGGCTACGACGAGATCATCCTCGCCACGGGCATCGCGCCGCGCGTGCCGGCGATTCCCGGAGTGGAACATGCCAAGGTGTTGAGCTACCTGGACGTGATCCTGGAGCGCAAGCCGGTGGGCCGCAGTGTCGCGGTGATTGGTGCCGGCGGTATCGGCTTCGACGTATCGGAGTTCCTGGTTCATCAAGGCGTTGCCACCAGCCAGGACCGCGAGGCGTTCTGGAAGGAGTGGGGCATCGATACCCACCTCGAGGCTCGCGGCGGTGTGGCCGGGATCAAGGCCGAACCCCATGCGCCGGCGCGCCAGGTATTCCTGCTGCAACGCAAGACCTCCAAGGTCGGTGACGGCCTGGGCAAGACCACTGGCTGGATTCACCGCACGGGCCTGAAGAACAAGCAGGTGCAGATGCTCAACAGCGTCGAGTACCTGAAGATCGACGACGACGGCCTGCACATTCGCATCGGCGAAACCGGCGAGCCACAAGTGCTGGCCGTAGACAACATCGTGATCTGCGCCGGCCAGGATCCGCTGCGTGAATTGCAGGAAGGCCTGGAGGCGGCGGGGCAGAAGGTTCATCTGATCGGCGGTGCCGACGTGGCGGCGGAACTGGACGCCAAGCGGGCGATCAACCAGGGTTCGCGGTTGGCGGCGCAGTTGTAACGCACAGCCTGTAGGCACCCGGCCCCCTGTGGGAGATTCTATGTTGCAGGGCAACCCTGCAACATAGGCTTCGGCTGGTATTCGCTCTGATTTTTCATCAAGGCAAATGCCACCCGGCAGAGCTTG
>NZ_LMDO01000039.1:0-29221 GCF_001425105.1 Pseudomonas sp. Root401
TTGATCGAAGGCAACCGCGATGGCACGGTGCAGGCGATGTATTGGGTGAAGCGGGTTGGGGGTGGGACTTCTGCCTCAGAAATATTGCACATCAACATCGGCGCACAGGCGATACCGACTCTCGATAACGTCAAGGATGCCAACGGTGGAGAAATCCCGGAAAACACTGACACCGTCACGGCTAGCGTTTCGGTGAACGGAACGGCCAGCAAGGGCCGTAATGTCGAGATCTACGATGGCGGTGGGGCCAGTGCCGTGTTGAAATGCACTGAAACAGCCGACCCTGTGACGGGTATCTGGTCGCTCGCGAACATCGCGGTTGCTGTCGGCGGGCATCGTTTTTATGCCAAGGCGCTTTATTACACCGGCGGGACACCCTATTCGAATGTACGGTTATTTACGGTGACACCGGTTGTGACGCCAACGATCACGTCGGTGAAGGATCCGCAGGATAGCGAGATCGCCAATGGCGGCACGACCACTGCGACGACGGTCACGCTGCGCGGCAAGGCATCGAACAACCAGCAAGTCGAGATATTCGACGGCAGCACCTCGAAGGGCACCGCGCCGGTCAATGCCAATGGTGATTGGAGCAAGCAGGTTACTGGCCTCAGCGTGGCCACGCACAGCTTCACCGCCAAGGGACTCTATGGCAGCAATCCGGTCTCGACCGCGCGCACGCTGACTGTGATCGCTGTCGTGACGCCAACGATCACTTCGGTGAAGGATCCACAGGAAACCGAGATCGCCAATGGCGGCACGACCATCGCGACGACGGTCACCCTCAGAGGCAAGGCGTCGAACAACCAGCAAGTCGAGATCTTCGACGGCACCACCTCGAAGGGCACCGCGCCGGTCAATGCCAATGGCGACTGGAGCAAGCAGGTTACCGGCCTCAGCATGACCACGCACAGTTTCACCGCCAAGGGACTCTATGGTAACAATCCGGTCTCGACCGCGCGCACGCTGACGGTGGTCGCTGTCGTGACGCCAACGATCACCTCGGTGAGGGATCCACAGGAAACCGAGATCGCCAATGGCGGCACGACCACCGCGACGACGGTCACCCTCAGGGGCAAGGCGTCGAACAATCAGCAAGTCGAGATCTTCGACGGCACCACCTCGAAGGGCACCGCCCCGGTCAATGCCAATGGCGATTGGAGCAAGCAGGTTACCGGCCTCAGTGTGACCGCGCATAGTTTCACCGCCAAGGCGCTTTATGGCGGTGGTGAGACTTCGGCTCCTTATACCTTCACGGTGAACCCGGCCATACCGGACCTTGTCATCGACCCCAGTCCGGTGAATTTGAGTGCGGTACACCACCGTTCCCATGTAACCCCAACCCATCCTCCAGCAGGCGCCTACGTCGATCGGGTTGCGTCAGGAGGCGTGCCGCCATATGGCTATTCTTCGAGCAATCCAGACGTGGCCGAAGTGAACGCCTCGACAGGGCGCGTAATCTCCAAGGGCTCTGGCTCGGCAACTATCACTGCACGCGATCAAAGTGGCAAGACTGCTAGCTATACGGTGCACTGCGCCAATATCAGGTGGTATTTCGGGTATACCCGAGGCAATTATTTCAATAGTAACGCTTGGGTTCAGGGGCAAGGCGGCACGCTGCCGACGGAGGCGGAACACGCGGCCTTACGCACCAACTATGGCGGCAACGGTTTAACCGCAGGTATAGGCAACTCGGACATTTCAAGGAACTGGATTCCGGATCCGGGTGGTGCTCCGCTAGGACAGAAATATGTCATCGACCCGAGAGACGGGCGCAAATTCACCATCATGGATTTTGGTGGCCCCAGCGGAGCCAGCGCAAACGCGGATGGTTACGGTGTGAAGAATAAGTAGCTTCAATGTGACCTAAAAGGTCGGATCGGGCAGTGGACAGATGGCGTCATTTATCGGATCAATTGATGGCTTTGATGGCTTTGATGGCTTTGATGGCTTTGATAGGGCATTCGCGATGGGCAGGCGGTATTCGTTCGAGAATTCAGGCGCAATCAGGTAACGCTTTGTAGGTTGTATGTGAAATTGTGTAAGGGTTTTGCTCCTGGGAGGGGCGAGGATGTATATCCTTGGCAGCTTGAAGTTTCAGCGCTTCGTACCTTTGGATACACCCATGCCCAACATCCTGCTCGTCGAAGACGACACCGCACTCTCTGAACTGATCGCCAGTTACCTGGAGCGCAACGGCTATCAGGTCAGCGTGCTCAGCCGTGGCGACCATGTACGTGAACGGGCGCGCGTCGATCCGCCGGACCTGGTGATCCTCGACCTGATGCTGCCGGGGCTGGACGGCTTGCAGGTCTGCCGCCTGCTGCGGGCCGACTCGGCGACCTTGCCGATCCTGATGCTCACCGCCCGGGACGACAGCCACGACCAGGTGCTGGGCCTGGAGATGGGCGCCGATGACTACGTCACCAAGCCTTGCGAGCCCCGGGTGTTGCTGGCGCGGGTGCGCACCTTGTTGCGCCGCAGCAGCCTTACCGAGCCGCAGACGGTCAACGACCGCATTGTCATGGGCAACCTGTGCATCGACCTGTCCGAGCGCACCGTAACCTGGCGCGGACAAGCGGTGGAGCTGTCCAGCGGCGAGTACAACTTGCTGGTGGTGCTGGCCCGGCATTCCGGCGAAGTGCTGAGCCGCGACCAGATCCTGCAGCGCCTGCGCGGCATCGAGTTCAACGGCACCGACCGTTCGGTGGACGTGGCGATTTCCAAATTGCGGCGCAAGTTCGACGACAACGCCGACGAAGCCCGCAAAATCAAGACCGTGTGGGGCAAGGGCTATCTGTTCAGTCGTTCCGAGTGGGAATGCTGAGCCGATGTGGAAGCTGCTGATTCGCCTTTACCTGGTCACCATCGTGTCCTACAGCGCGGCGATCTACCTGATGCCGGAACTGGTGGTCCGCCTGTTTCACGACCGTTTCCTGACCTACAACCTCGATTATTCCCGTGGCCTGCAAACCTTGATGGTCAAGCAGTTCCGCGCCGCGCCCAGCGAGCAGTGGCCGGCGCTGGCGGCGCAGATGGACAAGGAGTTCGAGCCACTGCGCATCGAACTGGCTGCGGTCGATGATGGCGGCTTCAGTGCCGAAGAGCAGGCGCGTCTCAAGCGTGGCGAGAACGTGGTGCGTATCGGCGACTGGGCCTGGCGCACCTTGGCGGCGGCGCCGCTGGACGGGCGCACGGCGGTGAAGATGGTCGTGCCGCCGGACCCGGCCGACGTCAGTTGGTTGTACTGGAGCATCAACGTGTTGATCGGCGCGACGATGCTGGCGTGCCTGTTGCTCTGGTTGCGGCCTCACTGGCGCGACCTGGAACGCCTCAGGCGCACCGCCGAACGCTTCGGCAAAGGTCATTTGGGCGAGCGTACGCACATTGCCTCCAGTTCGAACATCGGCAGCCTGGCCCACGTGTTCGACACGATGGCGGGTGACATCGAGAACCTGCTCAACCAACAGCGGGACCTGCTCAACGCCGTGTCCCACGAACTGCGCACGCCACTGACGCGGCTCGACTTCGGCCTGGCCCTGGCCCTGTCCGATGACCTGCCGGCGGCCAGTCGCGAGCGCCTGCAAGGGTTGGTGGCGCACATTCGTGAGCTGGATGAGTTGGTGCTGGAGCTGCTGTCCTACAGTCGTTTGCAGAACCCGCAACGCCTGCCCGAACGGGTCGAGGTGGCGCTGGACGAGTTCATCGACAGCATCCTGGGCAGCGTCGACGAGGACCTGGCGGCGCCGGACGTGGTGATCGACGTGCTGTTGCACGGGGCACTGGAGCGTTTCGTACTGGACCCGCGGCTGACCGCACGGGCCTTGCAGAACCTGCTGCGCAATGCCATGCGTTATTGCGAAAAGCGCATCCAGGTCGGTGTGCTGGTGGGTGATCAAGGCTGTGAGATCTGGGTCGACGACGACGGCATCGGCATTCCCGACAGCGAGCGCGAGCGCGTGTTCGAGCCGTTCTACCGTCTGGATCGCAGCCGCGACCGCGCCACCGGCGGCTTCGGCCTTGGCCTGGCCATCAGCCGCCGGGCCCTGGAAGCCCAAGGCGGCACGCTGACCGTCGAAGCCTCGCCACTGGGTGGGGCGCGCTTCAGGCTGTGGCTGCCAACACCGTCCTGATGCAGGCTCGGTAACCCATCTGTAGGAGCTGATGTAGGAGCTGATGTAGGAGCTGACGAGTGCAACGAGGCTGCGATCTTGTCCCGGACAATTGAGTCGCAAGCGAACGATCAAGATCAAGATCAAGATCAAGATCAAGATCAAGATCAAAAGATCGCAGCCTTCGGCAACCCCTACAGAAGTGTCACCACCTACCCAAACAACCCCGCCGCAATATTGATCGAAAACCCCAGGATCGCCGTGTTGAACACAAACCCGATCAGCGATTGCGCCAGGACGATCTTGCGCAGTTGCCGCGTGGCGACGCCCACGTCCGAGGTCTGCACTGCCACGCCGATGGTGAAAGAGAAATACAGGAAGTCCCAATAGTTGGGCGTGGTCAGCCCTTCGGCAAACCGCAACGCCGGCTCCTTGCCTTCCCAGGTGTAATACAAGCGCGCGTAGTGCACGCTGAAGATCACCCCGATCAGCAACCAGGAACCGATCACGGTCATTGCCGTAAAGCCGTAGTGCAACAGCTTGCCGGCGGCATTCAGGTCGCGGCTGCCGGCCAGTTCGAGGGTGATGGTGGCCAGGCTGGCCAATGCCGCGATGCAGACCACCAGCAGGACCAGCCCGGCATTTTCATCTTCGATTTCGGCGATGCGCCGGACATCGGGCGCCTTGGCCCGCACGGTCAGCCAGGACATCAACACCAGGTAGGTCCAGACGCCGACATTCCAGCCGATCAGGATTTTGCTGATGATCGAGTCCACGGGAACCAGGATACCCACCGCCAGGCCAAGGACCGTGGCGCTGGACAGACGCGGGTGGGTGCGGGCGAGGAAGGGCATGGAGACTCACTGTGCGCAAAGGAGACTTAGTATGAGCCATCAAGCGAAGAGCCGATCGGCTATCGCAGTGGACTCGATCAATTGCACGCCCGCTTCCTGCATCCGCCGGATTGCCGCCTCCATCGAGCCGTCGATATCGATGCCCCGGCAGGCATCCAGCACCACAAACGCGTTGAACCCCGCCAACCGGGCATCCAGCGCCGAGAACATCACGCAGAAATCCAGGGCCAGCCCCACCAGGTAAACCGTGTCGATGCCGCGTTCCTTGAGGTAGCCGGTCAAGCCGGTGGGGGTCTGGTGGTCCGCTTCCATGAAGGCTGAGTAGCTGTCGATGTCCGGGTTGCAGCCCTTGCGAATGATCAGCTTGGCATGGGCGAGGTCGAGTGCCGGGTGCAGCGCGGCGCCGTTGCTGCCCTGTATGCAGTGGTCGGGCCAGAGTTTCTGCTCGCCGTAGGGCAATTGGACGATGTCGAACGGTTGCTTGCCCGGATGGCTGGACGCAAACGAGGCGTGCCCGGCCGGGTGCCAGTCCTGGGCAAGGACGACGTGCCTGAATGAATGCCCCAGCTGGTTGATCAGTGGCACGATCTCATCGCCCCCCGGCACGGCCAGTTGGCCGCCGGGGATGAAGTCGTTCTGTACATCGATGACTACCAGCGCGGTGGTCAAAGCCCGATTGGCGGCAACGCCCATGAGTGAATCCTCCTTGAAGTGGTTCTTCGATAGTAGCTGAACGGCCTGGGCCAGGTGCGTAGACTGACACACCGCCATCGCGAGCAGGCTCGCTCCCACAGGGGATCTGGTCCGGGCACAAGTTTTATATTCACTGGAGACCCAGTGTGGGAGCGAGCTTGCTCGCGATGACGGTGGCCCATCCGATATCTGTGCAAGCTGACACACCGCTATCGCGAGCAAGCTCGCTCCCACAATGGATCTGCGGTGAACACAGGATTGATGGTTTACAAAAATATTCACCCTGTGAGGGGTGGTGTCTTTCGTCGAAAATATTCCAGCTTTGATGGCTTTTTGACATTTGGTTCGTGCGTCCCTGTCACGATTAAGTACAATCGCCGGCCTTCAACCGGGCATGGAAGCAGTCCGGTCTCCAGTTACGAGAAAAAACCATGCTCATCGGCAGTTATTCCCCCGCCCTCGTTTCGATTTCCTTGTTTGTTGCTGTGCTGGCTTCCTATACCGCCCTGGACCTGGCCGGGCGGATCGCGACCGCCCAGGGGCGCGCCGCGCATTTGTGGATGACCGGAGGCGCGCTGGCGATGGGGGTGGGCATCTGGTCCATGCACTTCATCGGCATGCTCGCGTTCAGCTTGCCGGTGGAGCTTGGCTACGACGTATCGATCACCGCGCTGTCGCTGTTGGTCGCGATTCTTTCCAGCGGTTTTGCCCTGTGGCTGGTCAGCCAGCCACGATTGCCGGTGTGGCAACTGGCGTTCGGCGCGTTGATTATGGGCGCCGGGATCAGCACCATGCACTACACCGGCATGGCCGCGTTGCAAATGCAGCCAGGCATCGACTATGACCCGACGCTGTTCGGGGCTTCGTTGGTGATTGCCGTCGGCGCTTCGGCGGCGGCGCTGTGGATTGCCTTTCGCCTGCGCCAGAACACCCCCCACGTACGTCTGGCGCGTGCAGGCGCCGCGGTGGTCATGGGCATCGCCATCGTCGGCATGCACTACACCGGCATGGCCGGGGCGCGGTTCAGCGACGGCAGCTTTTGTGGCTCCCTGGACGGCTTGAGCGGCAAGGGCCTGGACAATCTGGTGTTGATCACCACCCTGGCAGTGCTGGCTATCGCCTTGCTGACGTCGATTCTCGATGCGCGCCTGGAAGCCCGCACCGCCGAGTTGGCCCAGTCCCTGACCCAGGCCAACCGGGAACTGACCCAGTTGGCCCTGCACGACCCCCTCACCGGGCTGCCCAACCGGGTATTGCTGGCTGATCGTATCGACCAGGCCATGCACCGTGTGCAGGAGCAGGGCGGCTGCTTCGCCCTGATGTTCATTGACCTGGATGGTTTCAAACCGGTCAACGACGCCTTTGGTCACCACATGGGCGATTTGTTGCTGCGGGACGTGGCCCTGCGCCTGCGTGAAGACCTGCGCAGCCAGGACACCCTGGCGCGGATCGGCGGTGATGAGTTCGTGCTGCTGGTGCAACTGGCCGAGCCCGATGATGCCTTGCGACTGGCGGCACGGCAGGTCGGCTTGATCGCACGCACGTTCCGGGTGGCCGACCATGACTTGCAGATATCCGCCAGCGTCGGTATCGCCCTTTACCCCGGCAACGGCCAGAGCGCCGACGAACTGTTGATGAACGCCGACGCGGCGATGTACCACGCCAAGGGCGCCGGCAAGAACGGCTACAGCTTTTTCGACGCATCGATGAACAGCAACGCCCGCAAGCAGTTGCAGTTGCTGCAAGACTTGCGCATCGCTGTCGAACAGCGGCAGTTCAGCCTGTACTACCAGCCCAAGTTCGACGCCGCCAACGGCCGTCCGGTCGGCGCCGAGGCCTTGTTGCGCTGGAGCCATCCGACCCAGGGCCTGTTGATGCCCGACACCTTCATCGACCTGGCGGAAAAGACCGGGCTGATCATCCCCATCGGCGAATGGGTGTTGAACGAAGCCTGTCGGCAGATGCGCGAATGGTACGTGCTCGGTTATACCGACTGGCGCATTGCGGTGAACCTGTCAGCCTTGCAGTTCTGCCATACCGGTTTGGTGCAGAGCGTGGCCAAGGCCTTGGAGACGCATCAGCTGCCGGCCAACAGCCTGACCCTGGAAATCACCGAAACCACCGCCATGAGCGATGCGGACGCGAGCATGACGGTGCTGCAACAGCTCTCGGACATGGGCGTGGACCTGTCCATCGACGACTTCGGCACCGGCTATTCGAGCCTGATGTACCTCAAGCGCCTGCCGGCCAACGAGTTGAAGATCGATCGCGGTTTCGTGCGTGACCTGGAGCACGACAGCGATGACGCGGCGATCGTCTCGGCCATCGTCGCCCTCGGCCAGGCCCTGGGCCTGCGGATCGTCGCCGAAGGCGTGGAAACCGATGTGCAACAAGACTTCCTGACCCAGTTGGGCTGCGATTCGCTGCAGGGCTATCTGCTGGGGCATCCACTGCCGGCTGAGCGGTTCATCCGCGACATTCGCCAGGCACAACGGGTGGCGGTGGGCTGAGACACCCTCAGGGAACGATATCGAACGCCGTGCTACCCAGCCGCTCGCCGTTGACCAGCAGGTGCACGGCATGCCGGCCCGCGTAGTGTTTGCGGGTGGTCAATTCGCGAATGTGCTGGGAGCGGCTGAGGTTGACGCAACCCTGGGCGGGCAGGTCGAAGGTCTTGAGCTTGAAGACTTTGGCCGAGGTGCCGCCCGAGGCTTTCACGTAGTCGACGGCGTAGTCGATCACCAGGCGTTGGCTCTGCTCAAGGGTTGATTGCACCGTGAAGGACAGGGTGACCTGTTCCCCCAGGCGAATCACCGCAGGCGTCACCTGCAAATCCAGCACCTGGACCTGTGCCTTGCCGCCAACCCCGATGACGCCCAACGCCCTGGGGTTGCCTTGTTTGATCAGGCTACGCAGCGCATGCCGGGCGATCCACGCCGTGTGGCGGTCTTGCAGGGGCCAACCTTCGATCTGGTCCAGCACCCAGTCGGGATGCTGCTTGGTGACGTCGTTGAGGTGGTTGGCCACGGATTTGCGCACATAAAGGCTATCGTCGGCCTTGAGCGTGTCGAGGATCGCCGCGGCGAGGTCAGGGTTGGCCTGGATCGGCTCCAGGTGAAACGACCACGGCAAGCGCGGCCGGCTGCCTTCGCTGGCCAGGCGGCGTACATGCTCGTTGGCGTCCAGCGCCCAGTCGTGCATGACCTTGAGGGTGCGTTCCAGGTCGTCGCGCAGGAAGTGCCGCACGGCGAATTCCGACGAGCCGAACCGGGTGAAATACTTGAGCGCGTCCAACGACACGTCGAAGCGCTGCCGGCCATAAGACGCCACGTAGTGCGGCAGGAACATGCTGACGAACATGCTGTTCAGGCGCGGGGCCAGGGCGCGCAGCACCTCCAGTGAAGCTTCATAGCCGAGGGGCAGTACCGCATGCAGGCACTCACTGACCCGGGCCATGCGCTGCATCACCGATAACTCGGCCAGTCCGTCGTTGGCCATGTGCAAAAACGCCGGGGCATCGAACGCCGGGTACACCGCGCGCATTTCGCCAGCGATGTGCTCCAGGCGCGCGCTGTTGAAGATTTCCTTGAGGGCAGGGGAAGAGGCGTTGGTGCTCATGATGGGTCCGTCCGGCGGGTGTTGGGCCAAGGCTTGCCACTATGCCATGCCAGGCACAACCCGTGGCGGGGAGCTTGCTCCCGCTCGGCTCTGTAGGCGCTGTCGAGTGCAACGAGGCTGCGATCTTTCCCCAGACACTTGAGTCTCAAGCGAAAGATCAAAAGATCAAAAGATCGCAGGCTTCGCCAGCTCCTACAGGGTTCAGCGGGAGCAAGCAGGGGGTACAGTTTCCAGAAATTAAGGAATGATTCGCCGGCCGCGAAGTCCCAGATTCAGTCCCTCGAATAACTGGAGTTTTTTTCTATGCGCAAACCATCCCTGATCGCCAGCCTGGTCCTGATCGCCGGCCTCGGAGCCCTTGGGCCTGTTGCGCAAGCGGTCGAGAAAACCGGAGACGCCCTGGAGCATTCGCCGAGCAATGGCCGCAGGCTGGTGGAGAACGACCGGGTGCCGGCGGACTACCAGCGCGCGGACAGGGCCATGAAAGACTGGAAACAGAAGAAACTCGAGCAACCGACAAACGAGCAGCAATGGGTGCAGATCGACGACAAGTACTTGCTGATCGAAACCGTGTCCGGCGCCATCGTCAAGATCGTGCCGGCCACGCGTTAGGTCAGAGCACTTCGCCTTTGTCCCACAGGTGAACCAGCTCGCCGGGTGCCTGGTCCTCAGGCACCTGCAGCACCATCTCGTCATCCTGGTCGTTGGCGCGATAGTGCACCTCGATCTGGAAAAAGCGCTGGTCGCCGCGCCCGGGCGTGGAGGACGTCAGCGGCAGGCATCCCTCCAGGACCGAACTGATGCGCGTGCGCTGGTCGAGGTCGCACTGGGCGAATTCGATTTCCCGTGGTCGGGTCAGCGCATGGATGGCGGCCACGCCGCCCTGACGCGACAGCCGTATCACCGCCTTGTCATCTAGGTCTGGAAGGGTTTTCATCAGCTCTCCTGTGTCAGGTCGACGCCGACCTGGGCCCAGCCGTTCTGCACCGCTTGCACTTCCCGCGTGCCGAAGCGCTGGCGGGCGTGCTCGACGGTCAGGCGGGCGAAGGCGCTGAAGGACGCGTCATTGGCCAATCTTCGGTCGCACAAGGTTTCATACCAGATCCGGCCGGCCTTTTCCCAGGCAAATCCGCCCAGCGTGGTCGCTACCAGATAAAAGGCCCGGTTGGGGATGCCGGAGTTGATGTGCACGCCGCCGTTGTCTTCACGGGTAATGACGAATTCGCGCATGTGCGAAGGTTGCGGGTCCTTGCCCAGCAACGGGTCATCGTAGGCGCTGCCGGGGTTGGACATGCTGCGCAGGCCGTCGCCGTTGATCTTGTCGGTGAGCAGGTCGGCGCCGATCAGCCAGTCGGCCTGGTCGGCGGTCTGTTCGAGCACGAACTGCTTGACCAGCACACCGAACACATCGGAGATGGACTCGTTCAGCGCACCGGATTGGTTGGCGTAGATCAAGCCGGCCTCGCTTTCGGTGACGCCATGGGCCAGCTCGTGGGCCACCACATCCAGGGAGCGGGTGAAGCGCTGGAAGATTTCGCCATCGCCGTCGCCGAACACCATTTGCGCGCCGTTCCAGAAGGCGTTTTCATAGCCCTGGCCATAATGCACGCTGCCCACCAGGGCGAAGCCTTTGTTGTCGATGGAGTCGCGCCCCAGGACCTTCCAGAAAAAATCATAGGTGGCGCCGAGGGCGTCGTAGGCTTCGTCCACGGCCGGGTCGCCACTGGCCCGCTGGCCTTCCAGGCGGACTGGCTGGCCGGGCAGTTCCATGCTGTTCTGGGCGTCATGCACGCTGCGTTGCGGCTGTCCGGCCTTGCCGGGCTTGGGCAGCTTCGCGGCGGCGGGAAGGTTGCCGGGTGGGCCGGGGTTGTGCCGCAGGCTGCGCACGTGGGTCAAGGTGCCGAGGGCGCTGGAACGTTGCTGTTCGGAGCCGTGGGCGATGATGCGATTGAGGATGTACGGCGGAATGAAACCGTGGAGCGGGCGAGAGTCGATCATCAGAAAATCCTTATCTGAAAAGCAGGGTCGATACCCATGTGAACCGAAGAGACCGTCGCGGTTCCCTGCCGCATGGCATACAACGTTTGCCATGCGCGCGGATTTCTGCGAAAACCCCGCGCCTGGATCACACGAGGGATACCGCCATGAATGAAGAGCTGCAAATCATCGACCTGGAACAGGGCGACGGCAAAAGCGTAGTCAAAGGTGCGCTGATCACCACCCAATACCGCGGCACCCTCGAAGACGGCACCGAATTTGATTCGTCCTATAGTCGCGGCAAACCCTTCCAATGCGTGATCGGCACCGGTCGCGTCATCAAGGGCTGGGATCTGGGTCTGATGGGCATGCAAGTCGGTGGCAAGCGCAAGTTGTGGGTGCCGGCCCACCTGGCCTACGGTGAACGGTCCATGGGCGCCCACATCAAGCCCAACGCCAACCTGATCTTTGAAATCGAGTTGCTGGAAGTCCTGACCCGGGACGATTGATGGTTGAGCGGGTCATGGCCTGTCGGTACATGACCGCTCGCTGAACAACGGGATGCGACCGTTGACGGAGGGGCGATAGCACCAGGTCAACTGATCCAGGGGCGGTTCGTGCTCCAGAATCGCCGTCAGCGTGGCGCAAGCGATGTCCATGGCCAGGGTTTGGCCCGGGCATTCATGGCGCCCGCTGCCGAAGCTGAAACTGCGGCGGTTCGGGCGGTCGAGCAGCAGGGTGTCGGGTCGGGGGTTGAGTTGCGGGTCGCGGTTGGCTGAGGCCAGCAGCACCAGGACCACCTCTCCAGGGTTCAGCGCAGTGCCGAGGATTTCGCAGGGCGCGGCGATGAAGCGGCGAGTGTTTTGCACCGGCGGGTCGAAACGTTGGATTTCGGCCAGCAATGAGCCGATCTGTGTGGGGGCCTCCCGCAGTGTCCGGCGCAGCGCTGGGTCGCCGATCAGCGCCAGCAACGCGTTGCCGATCAGGCCAGCGGTGGCTTCATAGGTTTGCGAGAGCAGACCGATCAGGTTGGCGATTTTACTGTTTGGATCAGCGCCTTCGAAGCCTTGGCCAATGCCCAGCAGCAAAGGGTTGTCCTGCGCCTTGATCCGCGCCTGGAATAAACCGGTCAGTTGCTCGCTGGCTCGGTGCGCCAAGTCCAGTTGTGGTGCTTGGCTCAGGGGCGACAGGCCAGCGACGAAGTCTCCGGTCAACTCGCTGACCCGGTGACAGTCCGTCGGGTTGAAACCCAGCAACGCCGCGACCACGCTGACCGGCCCGATGAACTGGGCCTGGTGCAGGCCTTCGGCGCCCTCTCGGAGAAAGCGGGCCCTGACCAGTGCCTCGACCTGCCGGGGATCGATGTCCTGCAACCGCGGCGCAATCGCCGCCCTTGGGCAACGCTGCCGCTCCCCTTCGTTCATGCGCATCAGGTGCCCGAACACCCGTCCGGTCGGCCCTTCGGCGATGGCCTTTGGCACCGGCTCGTGGGCTGGGCGCACATGGCAATCGGGATGGTGCAGCACCGCGCACACGGCCTCGGCGCTGCTGGCGATCCACAGGTTCAGCCCGGGATCGAAGGCCAGCCCGCCGGCAGCGCGCAGGGCGGTGTAAAAAGGGTAAGGGTCGGAATGCGTCGCGGCGGTTATCGGGTCCATGAAGCGCGGCCTTGTTCGTGATGGAGAAAGTGTTGCTACTATCTCCAGTCGATGCATGGCTTGATTCGTCGGGGAGCGAAATATGAACGCAGAGCACCATGACCTGGGCGTGTCCCAAGTGGCGGCGGCCATTGCCGAGCCGGCGCGCACCCGGATGCTGTGCGCGTTGATGGACGGCCATGCCCGCACCAGCACCGAATTGGCGAGTATCGCCGAGGTCAGCGCCTCGACCGCCAGCGCCCATCTGGCGAAACTCAAGCAAATGGCCCTGGTGCGCTTGCATGTCCAGGGCCGTCATCGTTATTACAGCCTGGCCGACCCGCGCGTCGCCCAGGCACTGGAGGCGTTGATGGTGATCGGCCAGAGCGCCGCGCCGACCTTCACCCCGCGTACACCGGATCGCCTGCAATTTGCGCGCACCTGTTACGACCACATGGCCGGCACCTTGGCGGTGCGCCTGCATGACCGGATGATCGAGGCTGGATGGCTGATAGAAGTAGAAGGCGATGGCTATCGGCTGAGTGAATCCGGCGAGGCGGTGTTCGAGGGCTTGGGCATCGATGTCCAGCACCTTGCCACGCAACGCCGACGATTCGCCTGTCCCTGCCTGGACTGGAGCATGCGCCGTCCGCACCTGGGTGGCGCCTTGGGGGCGGCGTTGCTGCAAGTGGCGATCAAGCGCAAATGGGTGATCCAGGACCTGGACAGCCGGGCGCTGGGGGTGACGGCCAGTGGTCGCCGGGAGATGGCGGGGCGGTTCGGGGTCAGTGCCGAAATCGATGTCAAACCCACTGGCGCTATCGCGAGCAAGCTCGCTCCCACAATGGGACTGCGCTGAACACAAAACCCAGAACCCCCAAGATCCCCTGTGGGAGCGAGCTTGCTCGCGAAGGGGCCTTCACATCCAGCCTCCATGCAAGCTGACCCACCGCCTTCGCGTGCAGGCTCGCTCCCACAATGGGGCCCGCGTTGAACACGAGATTGATGAATACCACGACCTCCTGTGGGAGCGAGCCTGCTCGCGATGACGATTCCAGCATCGCCACATCATCCAGCCATATGCCGGCGCCGATACTCATCCGGCGTGGTGCCCATCATTTTGCGGAACATGCTGATGAACGCCGAGGCGCTGCTGTAGCCCAGGTCCAGGCCGATGGTTTCCACGCTCTGGCCACGTTCGAGCAGGGCCAGGGCCTCGATGACTTTCAGGCGCTGGCGCCATTCCACCAATGACATGCCCAGGTCCCGCTGGGCCCGGCGCATCAGCGTGCGCTCGGTGGTGTTGGCGGCGCGGGCCAGTTGCGGCAAGGAGCGCGGGTCGCTGGGGTTCGCCTCCAAGGCCCGCAGCACGGGGCCCAGCAGTGGATCATCCGAGGACGGCAGGTAGCTGCCGACATGAGGTGCCTGCGCCAGCTTGTCCACCAACACCTGCAGCAAGCGCTGCTGCTCGGGCGTCTGCGGTTGGCTCGGTGGATCGCTGCGCAGCTCTTCCAGCAGGGCGCGGATCAGCGGGCTCAAGGTCAGCGCGCAAGGTACGGCCGGCAACGCGTCGCACAGTTCGGCGGCCAGGTACAACGAACAATGGCAGGCCTCATGGCGATTGAAGCCAACGTGTTCCATGTCCGGTGGCAGCCAGATGCCGTACTGCGGTGGCGCCAGGTAATGGTGCTGGGCAATTTCGATTTCCATCACGCCACTGTAGGAGTAGACGAACTCACCCCAGGCATGCCGGTGCCGGGGGTAAGTGGCATGGGCCGGCATGCACGCGCTGCGAAAGAAAATCGGCGAGGGCAGGGCCGCTTCGAACGGAGGAATTTTCAGATGTTGGGCTGGAGGCTGCATATCGACCGCAATGGCGGATTACCGGGATGGCTTGTCGGGTAATCACTATATCCAGCAAAGGTGTCAGGCAGACAATCCTTTCATCTCTTTCTGCCCAAGGACCGTTCCCATGACCACCCGCCGCGCCCTGGATGGCCAGGTCTGCGCCCTGATGACCGGCCTCTGTGCCATTTGGGGTTTCCAGCAAGTCGCGATCAAGGCCGGCGCCGCCGACATGGCGCCGATGCTGCAACTGGGGGTGCGCTCGGCCATCGCTGCGGCACTGGTCTGGTTGTGGGTGCTGGTGCGCGGTGAACGCCTGTTCCTGGCCGATGGCAGTTGGCGCCCAGGCCTGCTGGTGGGGTTGTTGTTTGCCTTGGAGTTCGTGATGGTGGGCGAAGGCCTGCGGCATACGACGGCTTCGCACATGGTGATTTTCCTCTACACCGCACCGATGTTCGCCGCCCTCGGCTTGCACTGGAAACTGCCGAGCGAACGCCTCAAGCCGGCGCAATGGCTGGGCATCGCCGTTGCCTTCGGCGGGATCGTGGTGGCTTTCAGCGGGGGTTCGGGCGCGGCGAACGGCAGTTCGTTGCTCGGTGACGGCATGGGCTTGCTGGCCGGTGCGCTGTGGGGCGCAACCACGGTGACGGTACGCTGTTCGCGGTTGACGAATCTGCCGGCCAGCCAGACGCTGCTTTACCAATTGGTTGGCGCCGGGGTGCTGCTGATCGGAATGTCGATGGCGCTGGGGCAAACGACGATCAACCCCACGCCACAACTCATTGCCAGCATGGCGTTCCAGGTGTTGCTGGTGTCCTTCGCCAGCTTCCTGATCTGGTTCTCCCTGCTGCGCCACTACCTCGCTTCGCAACTGGGGGTGCTGTCGTTCATGACGCCGCTGTTTGGCATCGGTTTTGGCGTCTGGTTGCTGGATGAGCCGCTGGAGCCGAACTTCATCGTTGGCGCGGTTCTGGTGCTGGGCGGGATCTTGCTGGTCAGCGGTTACGGATGGTTTCGCCAGCGTTGGGGGCGATGGCCGGTTTTGCGGCGGGGGTAGTGGGGGGCAGACCCATGTGGCGAGGGAGCTTGCTCGCGCTGGGCTGCGCTGTAGGAGCTGCCGAAGGCTGCGATCTTTTGATCTTTCGCTTGAGACTCAAGTGTCTGGGGAAAGATCGCAGCCTCGTTGCACTCGACAGCTCCTACAGAGCCCAGCGGGCGCAAGCGCCGGCTTGGATCAAACCTTGACGATCCAACCCGCTGGCGCTTCCACGTCGCCGGTCTGCACGCCGGTCAGCTCTTTGTAGAGCTTCTGGGTGATCGGGCCGACTTCGGTTTCGCTGTGGAACACGTGCAGCTTGTCCTTGTAGCTGATGCCGCCAATCGGGGTGATCACCGCAGCGGTACCGCAGGCGCCGGCTTCCTTGAAGTCCGACAGCTTGTCGATGAACACGTCACCTTCGATCACTTCCAGGCCCAGGCGCGATTTGGCCAGTTCGATCAGCGACAGGCGGGTGATGCCCGGCAGGACCGAAGGGGATTTCGGGGTGACGAATTTGTTGTCGTGGGTGATGCCGAAGAAGTTGGCCGAGCCGACTTCCTCGATTTTCGAGTGAGTCATCGGGTCCAGGTAGATGCAGTCGGCGAAACTGGCCTTCTTGGCCTGGGAGCCGGGCATCAGGCTGGCGGCGTAGTTGCCACCGACCTTGGCCGCGCCGGTGCCTTGTGGGGCGGCGCGGTCGAAGCTGGAGATCAGGAAGTTGTGCGGGGTCAGGCCGCCCTTGAAGTAGGCGCCGACCGGGATGCAGAAAATCGAGAAGATGAACTCAGGTGCGGTGCGCACGCCGATGTTGTCACCCACGCCGATCACGAACGGGCGCAGGTACAGCGCGCCGCCGGTGCCGTAAGGCGGGATGAAGCGCTCGTTGGCGCGGACCACTTGCTTGCAGGCTTCGACGAACTGCTCGGTCTCGACGTGCGGCATCAGCAGGCGGGCGCAGCTGCGCTGCATGCGGGCGGCGTTCTGGTCCGGGCGGAACAGGTTGATGGAGCCGTCCTTGCAGCGATAGGCCTTCAGGCCTTCGAAGCACTGCTGACCGTAGTGCAGGGCGGTGGAGCCCTCGCTGATGTGCAGCACGTTGTCTTCGGTCAGGGTGCCCGCGTCCCAGGCGCCATCGCGCCAGTGCGACAGGTAGCGCTTGTCGGTCTTGATGTAGTCAAAGCCCAGTTTGTCCCAATTGATGCTCTCGTTACCCATGACACCCTCTATTTCTTAACAACCGTCGAAACGGTTCAAGGCTTCTGACGTTTTTTTGATGGGGACAACAATACTTCATTCCGGGGCTGTTTCGCAGCCTCACTCGATGATTGTTCCCACGCTCCGCGTGGGAATACTTCAACGGACGCTCCGCGTTCGGCCTTGGGACGCGGAGCGTCCCTGGCTGCATTCCCACGCGGAGCGTGGGAACGATCCTGATGCGTTACAGATGCAACGCATGCCCCAGCGCCCGCAACGCCGCTTCCTGCACGGCCTCGCCCAGCGTCGGGTGGGCGTGGATGGTGCCGGCGATGTCCTCCAGGCGCGCGCCCATCTCCAGGGATTGGCCGAACGCGGTGGACAGCTCCGACACGCCGACGCCGACCGCTTGCCAGCCAACGATCAGGTGATTGTCCCGGCGCGCCACGACCCGGACGAATCCGCTTTTCGATTCCAGGGTCATGGCCCGACCGTTGGCGGCGAACGGGAAGCTCGACACCATGCAATCGAGCCCGGCTGCCTTGGCCTCGTCCGGTGTCTTGCCGACCACCACCAGTTCCGGGTCGGTGAAGCACACCGCGGCGATGGCCGTTGGGTTGAATTCCCGGTGCTGGCCGGCGATCAGCTCGGCGACCATTTCACCCTGGGCCATGGCCCGGTGGGCGAGCATCGGTTCACCGCTCAGGTCGCCGATGGCCCAGACGTTGCGCATGCTGGTCTGGCAACGGTTGTCGATTTTCAGCGCCGAACCGTTCATTGCCAAGTCCAGCGCTTCGAGGTTCCAGCCCTGAGTGTTGGGTTTGCGACCAACGGCCACCAGCACCCGGTCGGTGTCCAGGTTCAGCGTCTCGCCATCGGGATCACGCACTTGCAAGGTGCTCGCCTGGGCATCGAAACCTTCGACGCTGTGCTTGAGGTACAGCTTCACGCCCAACTGCTTGAGCGCCTCGTGCACCGGTTGGGTCAGTTCGCCGTCGTAGGCTGGCAGGATCCGTTCATGGGCCTCGACCACGCTGACCTCGGCGCCGAGCTTGCGGTAGGCAATGCCCAGCTCCAGGCCGATGTAGCCACCGCCGACCACCACCAGATGCTTGGGCACCGAGGTGGGGGCGAGGGCTTCGGTGGAGGAAATGATTGGCCCGCCAATCGGTAGCATCGGCAGGTTGACGCTTTTCGAACCGGTGGCCAGCAGCAGGTGTTCGCACTGGATGCGCGTATCACCGACCTCGACCGTCTTGCCATCAATCACTTTGGCCCAGCCGTGAATGACCTGGACCTTGTGCTTTTTCAGCAACGCCGCGACGCCGGTGGTCAGGCGATCGACGATGCCGTCCTTCCATTCCACGCTCTTGCCGATGTCCAGGCTCGGCGCCGACACCGTGATGCCCAGGGCCGAAGCCTGGCTGTGGTGCCGGGTCTGGTGGAACTGTTCGGCCACATGGATCAACGCCTTGGACGGGATACAGCCGATATTCAGGCAGGTCCCGCCCAACGCCTGGCCTTCCACCAGGATGGTCGAGATGCCCAGTTGCCCGGCACGGATCGCCGCCACATAGCCGCCAGGACCGCCGCCGATGATCAGCAGCGTTGTGTTCAAAGTTTGCATCGCCTGCTCCATTGATGATTAGTCCACAAACAGGGTGGCGGGTTGTTCGAGCAGGCCACGCAGGGCCTGGATGAATTGCGCCGCGTCCATGCCGTCGACTACCCGGTGATCGAAGGAGCTGGAGAGGTTCATCATCTTGCGGATCACGATCTGGCCCTTGATCACCACGGGCCGCTCGACGATTTTGTTCACGCCGACAATCGCCACTTCCGGCAGGTTCAGCACTGGCGTGCTGACGATGCCGCCGAGCGCACCGAGGCTGGTCAGGGTGATCGTCGAACCGGACAGCTCATCGCGGCTGGCCTTGCCCGTGCGGGCCGCCGTGGCCAAACGGGAGATTTCCGTCGCGCTGTCCCACAGGCTACGGGCTTCGGCGTGACGCACCACCGGCACCATCAGGCCGACATCACTCT
The DNA here is from genome assembly GCF_001425105.1 of Pseudomonas sp. Root401. Classification (NCBI taxonomy): domain Bacteria; kingdom Pseudomonadati; phylum Pseudomonadota; class Gammaproteobacteria; order Pseudomonadales; family Pseudomonadaceae; genus Pseudomonas; species Pseudomonas sp. Root401. Next base: position 19,010 of record NZ_LMDO01000039.1, read on the forward strand.
GGGTGGCGACGCCCACATGCACCGCGCCTGAGCGGTGAATGACCTGGGCTTCGTCGTCGTAGCGCGCGTTCATCTGCGGGAAATCGCGCAGGGCCACGACCAACGCGCGGACCAGGAACGGCAGCAAAGTCAGCTTGCCGCGACTGGCGCCGTGTTTTTCATTCAAGTGAACCCGCAGCTCTTCCAGGGCGGTGACGTCGATTTCCTCGACGTAGCTGAAGTGGGCGGCGCGCTGGGTCGCTTCCTGCATGCGCTGGGCGATCTTGCGACGCATGCCGATCACCGGGATCTGTTGCTCGTCGTGGCGTTCGGCATAACCCGAACCGCTCTTGGCCTGGGTCGACGGACCTTGGGCCAGATAAGCCTCAAGGTCTTCGTGCAGGACCCGTCCGGCGGGGCCGCTGCCCTGGACCAGGCGCAATTGAATGCCCAGGTCCAGCGCGTGTTTGCGCACGGCCGGCGACGCCAGTGGACGCTCGTCGGGGTCGCGGGCCACAGGCGCTTGCGGGGCGCAGCGGGGCGCGGCGGTTTTTTCCGGCATTGGCTCAGGTGTTGCCACGGGGGCCGGCTTCGGCGCTTGCGCAGCCGGCGCTGGCGTTGGCGCTTGTTGGGCCGATTCTTTCAGGTTACCCGCACCTTCGACTTCAATGCGGATCAGTTCACTGCCCACCGCCATGACTTCACCGGGCTCGCCACCCAGGGCGATGACCCGGCCATGCACTGGCGAGGGGATGTCGACCATGGCCTTGTCGGTCATGACATCGGCCAGCACCTGGTCTTCGACCACCATGTCGCCGACCTTGACGTGCCACACCGACAGTTCAACTTCCGCGATGCCTTCGCCGATGTCCGGCATCTTGATAACGTGCGTGCCCATTCAGACCTCCATGACCCGTTTCAACGCCGCGCCCACACGGGACGGCCCTGGGAAATACGCCCACTCCTGCGCGTGCGGGTAGGGGGTGTCCCAACCGGTGACACGCTCGATAGGCGCTTCCAGGTGGTGGAAGCAGTGTTCTTGCACCAACGCCACCAGCTCGGCGCCAAAACCGCAGGTGCGGGTGGCTTCGTGGACGACCACACAACGGCCGGTCTTCTTCACGGATTTGACGATGGTCTCCAGGTCCAGCGGCCAGAGGCTGCGCAGGTCGATGACTTCGGCGTCGATGCCGGTCTCTTCGGCCGCCACTTGGGAGACATAGACCGTGGTGCCGTAGGTGAGAACAGTCACGTCCTTGCCCGGACGGGTAATGGCGGCGACGTCCAGCGGCACGGTGTAGTAGCCGTCCGGCACTTGCGCCGAGGGGTGTTTCGACCACGGCGTTACCGGGCGGTCGTGGTGGCCGTCGAACGGGCCGTTATACAGGCGCTTGGGTTCGAGGAAGATCACCGGGTCATCGTTTTCGATGGAGGCGATCAGCAAACCCTTGGCGTCGTAGGGGTTGGACGGCATGACGGTGCGCAGGCCGCAGACCTGGGTGAACATCGCTTCGATGCTCTGGCTGTGGGTCTGGCCACCATAGATACCGCCGCCGCAGGGCATGCGCAGGGTCATCGGCGCGGTGAACTCGCCAGCCGAGCGATAGCGCAGGCGCGCGGCTTCGGAAATGATCTGGTCCGACGCAGGGTAGACATAGTCGGCGAACTGGATCTCGGCCACCGGCCGCAGGCCGTAGGCGCCCATGCCCACTGCCACGCCAACGATGCCGCTTTCGGAAATCGGTGCGTCGAATACCCGCGAGGTGCCGTACTTGTTTTGCAGGCCTTCGGTGCAGCGGAACACGCCGCCGAAGTAACCCACGTCCTGGCCGAACACCACGACGTTGTCGTCACGTTCGAGCATCACGTCCATGGCCGAGCGCAGGGCCTGGATCATGGTCATGGTGGTAGTGGTCATGGCGGTGTCCAACGCAATATTGTTGTTGTGATCGTTCATGTCAGATCCCCAACTGCTGACGCTGGCGCTTCAAGTGCTCCGGCATCTCTTTGTAGACGTCTTCGAACATGGTCGCGGCGCTCGGAATCTGTCCGCCGGCGAGGGTGCCGTACTGCTCGGCTTCCTTCTGCGCGGCGATCACCTCGGCTTCGAGTTCGGCGGTGACTGCGGCATGTTCCTCTTCGGACCACTGGCCGATCTTCACCATGTGCTGCTTGAGGCGCGCAATCGGATCGCCCAGCGGGAAGTGGCTCCAGTCGTCGGCGGGGCGGTACTTCGAAGGGTCGTCCGAAGTGGAGTGCGGGCCGGCGCGGTAGGTGACCCATTCGATCAGCGTCGGGCCGAGGTTGCGGCGGGCACGCTCGGCGGCCCAGCGCGAGGCGGCGTAGACCGCCATGAAGTCGTTGCCATCCACGCGCAGGGAGGCGATGCCGCAACCGACGCCGCGTCCGGCGAAGGTCGTGGCTTCACCGCCGGCGATGGCCTGGAAGGTGGAGATTGCCCACTGGTTGTTGACCACGTTGAGGATCACCGGCGCCCGATAGACGTGGGCGAAGGTGAGGGCAGTGTGGAAGTCCGATTCGGCGGTGGCGCCGTCACCGATCCAGGCCGAGGCGATCTTGGTATCGCCCTTGATCGCCGAGGCCATGCCCCAGCCCACGCCCTGGACGAATTGCGTGGCGAGGTTGCCGGAAATGGTGAAGAAACCAGCGTCCTTGACCGAGTACATGATCGGCAACTGCCGGCCCTTGAGCGGATCGCGCTCGTTGGACAGCAATTGGCAGATCATGCCCACCAACGGCACGTCGCGGGCCATCAGGATGCTTTGCTGGCGATAGGTGGGGAAGCACATGTCGTCGATGTTCAACGCCAGGGCCTGGCCGCTGCCGATGGCTTCCTCGCCGAGGCTCTGCATGTAGAACGACATTTTTTTCTGCCGCTGGGCAACGACCATGCGATTGTCGTAGATGCGCGTCTTGAGCATGGCGCGCATGCCTTTGCGCAGGATCTCGAGCGGAACGTCTTCGGCCCATGGACCGTGGGCATTGCCCTGGTCATCAAGCACACGGATCAGGCTCCGGGCCAGGTCGGCGGTGTCGGACGGTTCGACGTCGATGGAAGGTTTGCGCACCGTGCCGGCATCGGACAGATGCAGGTAGGAGAAGTCGGTCTTGCAGCCGGGACGGCCCGAGGGTTCGGGAACGTGCAGGCGTAGCGGTTCATACGCTGGGTTCATGGCTTTCTACGCTCGATCTTGTGAATTTCTTGTAGTGGGCGCGCTAGCTGACGAATTTCCCCGGGTACGGGAAATTGTCCTACAACAATCATAGGCTCGACGCAGAAGAATATTTTTCTCTGTTAGCTTGCTGTTCAGATCATTTGCAGATAAAAAATCTGCACAACGATAAAAAACAGGATTATTTGTCTCATGCGTAAATTGGATCGCACTGACATCGGTATTCTGAACAGCCTTCAGGAAAACGCCCGCATCACCAACGCCGATCTCGCCCGTTCGGTCAATCTGTCGCCCACGCCGTGCTTCAACCGTGTCCGGGCCATGGAGGAGCTGGGGGTGATCCGTGAGCAAGTCACGCTGCTGGACGCCGACCTGCTGGGCCTGCACGTCAACGTATTCATCCATGTGAGTTTGGAGAAACAGGTGGAAGAGGCGCTGCAGCACTTTGAAGAGGCGATTTCCGATCGGCCGGAGGTGATGGAGTGCTACCTGATGGCCGGCGACCCGGATTACCTGATCCGTGTGCTGGTGCCGACCATCCAGTCGCTGGAGCGGTTCATGATGGACTTCCTGACCAAGGTCCCGGGCGTGGCGAACATCCGCTCCAGCTTTGCCCTCAAGCAGGTGCGCTACAAGACCGCGCTGCCGTTGCCGGCCAATGGGTTGACCCTGGGCACCTGACCCCTGTGGGACCTGCGTTTGGCTGCGGATTCATTGGCAACCCAAAACTCTGTGGGAGCAAAGCTTGCTCGCGATGCAGGCGCCTCGGTTCCCGGGAGACCGCGTCCACTTCATCGCGGGCAAGCCTTGCTCCCACAGGGAACTGGGTTAGGTCAGTCGGCACTGCATCGAAAACCCCAACGCCACCGACTGCCCTTGCTCCAGCAAACGCAACCCCGGCCGCCCCGGCAGGTGATGGGCGTTGACCGGATGGCTGACCGGTTCGATGCAGAAAAAATCCAGGCCCACGGGGCAGTACAGCAGGAAATAGTCGCTGCCACTGGCGCGACATTCCAGTTCGTAGCCCAAGTCCGGTTGCTGGATCAGACAGTGCCCGTCCCAACCGCCGAAGCCGTTGTCGACCAGCGTGTCTGGCAGTAACCGGACGTGCTGGAAATCCCACTCTGCGGGGATGTCCCTCAGTTCCGTTGGCAGTTTCGAGGCATCGCACATCCAGACTTCATTGGCGCGGGTTTGCAGGCGAGTACTGGCGGTGCGTGGAAAATACGGATGCAACCCCAGCCCGTGCCAGGCGGCCTGTTCGGCCATGTGGGTGACGTGCATGGCGATCTGCAACTGACCGCCGCTCAAGCGAATCCGCAGGCTGGCGCAATAGGCGAACGGGTATTGGCTGTCGAGTTGCAGCAACACGTCCTGGGCGCTTTGCTCTATCACTTGCCACGGTTGTTGCCAGGCACTGCCATGGATCGGAAACGGGTCGTTGGGGCTGTTGGCCTCCAGGGCCAGCCAGCCGCCGGGACAGTCGAAACCGCCGTTGGCGATCCGGTTCGACCACGGGATCAGCGGGAAGCCGCCGAGCTTGCCGGGCAAACGGTTTTCCAGCGCTTGCGGAGCGGCAGGGCGTAACAGCGGCGCGCCGCTGCTGCGCAATGTCCAGTCGACGAGGCTGGCGCCCAGGTGAGGGGCGAGGGTGAGGCGGGTGAGTTCGTCTTCGAGATGGAGAAGGGGCGGCGTCATGGTGCTCGCGTCTGTCGAGTGGGGAAAAAGCTTTTGTGGCGAGGGTGCTTGCTCCCGCTCGGCTGTACTGTAGGAGCTGCCGAGCGAAGCGAGGCTGCGATCTTTTGATCTTTCACTTGAGATTCAAGTGGCTGGGGAAAGATCGCAGCCTCGCTCGGCAGCTCCTACAGCAGTCCAGCGGGAGCAAGCGCCCTCGCCACAAGGGGGCTTGCGCGCTTTTGGGGTTACAACACCAGGTGCGGCAACCACAGGGAAATGGCGGGAACATAAGTCACGAGCAGCAGCACCAGGAACAGCATGGCGTAGAACGGCAGCAGCGCCTTGACGGTGCTTTCGATGCTGACCTTGCCGATGGCGGAACCGACGAACAACACCGCGCCCACCGGAGGGGTGATTAGCCCGATGCCCAGGTTCACCAGCATGATCATGCCGAACTGCACCGGGTCCACGCCGATGCCCACGATTACCGGCATCAGGATCGGCGTCAGGATCAGGATCAGTGGCGCCATGTCCATCACGGTACCCAACAGCAGCAACATCACGTTGATGCACATCAGGATCACGTAGCGGTTGTCCGACAGCGTCAGGAACGCGGTGGTGATCTTCGCCGGGATCTCCATCAGCGTCATGATGTAGCCGAAGCTGGCGGCGAAGCCGATCAGGATCATCACGATGGAGATGGTGCGTACCGTGCGGTGCATCAGTTTCGGCAACTCGCTCCACTTGTAGTCGCGATAGATGCACATGGTCACGAAAAACGCCCACACCACGGCAATGGCGGCCGATTCGGTGGCGGTGAAAACACCCGAGAGAATGCCGCCAAGGATGATGAACAGGGTCATCATGCCCCACATGGCTTCCTTGCAGATCTTCAACGCTTGCTTGAGGGGAATTACTTCGCCCTTGGGGTAATTGCGTTTTTTCGCGAAGACCAGGCACAGCGCCATCAGGCACAGGTTCATCATGATGCCGGGGACGATGCCGGCCATGAACAGCGAACCGATGGAAACGGTGCCGCCAGCGGCGAGGGAGTACAACACCGCGTTGTGGCTGGGCGGTGTCAGCAACGCTTGCACCGAACCACTGACGGTGACGGCGGTGGCGTAATCACGCGGATAGCCGCGGCGTTCCATTTCCGGGATCAGCACCGAGCCGACCGAGGCCGTATCGGCCACCGAGGAGCCGGAGATCGCGCCAAAAAAACTCGAGGCCACGAGGTTGACCAATGACAGGCCACCACGCACGAACCCCACCAGCACACTGGCGAACGCCACCAGTCGGCGGGACATGCCGCCTTCGGCCATGATCGCACCGGCCAGCACGAAGAACGGAATGGCCAGCAACGAGAATTTGTTCACCCCGCCCGTTACCTGGATCATCATGGCCTGGAACGGGATATCGATCCACCAAGCCCCGATCAGGGCGGCAGCGCCCAACGCGTAGGCGACCGGCATGCCGATCAGGATCAACAACAAAAAACTGCCCAGCAGAATCAGAGCGTCCATTAAACGGCACCTTCGCTTTCTTCAATCAGGTCGAACTGCACGACCCGACGTTGGCTTTGATCACCCAGCAAGAGTTTTTCCAAGACAAAAATCAAGGTCAGGAAACCTCCGACCGGAATCGGCATGTAGGTGATGCCGACGCGCAGGGTGGGGATGGCGCTCATGAATTGATTCCAAGTGGTCATGCACAGCTTGGTGCCCCAAATGGTCATGAAAATGCAGACCGCCGCCATCAAGAGCTGGGTGAAGATCGACGCCGCGGTTTGCCAGTGCGGCGGCAGGCGGCTGGTGACCATGTCCACGGCCATGTGTGAACCGGAGCGGTAGCTGGCGGCGGCACCGATGAAGGTAAACACGATCATCAGCAAGATGGCGGTGGGCTCTGGCCAGCTTGAGCCGGTACCGAGTACATAGCGGGCGAACACCCCCCACGGAATCATCAGGGCAACTGCCAGGACAGATAGGCCGGCCACCCAGATGCACGTCATGTAGATCTTATCGTTGATACGCAGCAGCAAATTCTTCATCGGGTTCCACCGTAACCGGGCGCACCTTTTAACCGCAGGCGCGCCCAGCCTTTTCATGAGTACAGATTGAGAGGGCTTACTGAACGGCTTCGATACGCTTGATCAGGTCGGCATACGGCGCGCCGTATTTGGCCCGGATCGGTGCCGTGGCGTCGTAGAAAGGTTTCTTGTCGACGGTGATGAACTCGACGCCGGCGGCCTTGAGTTTTTCTTCACTGGCGCTGGACTTCTTGTCCCACAGCACGCGCTCTTCAGCCTGGGCAGCCTTGGCGGCTTTTTTCACCATGTCCTGCTGCTCTGGCGTGAGTTTGTTCCAGGTGATTTTCGACATCACGATCGGCTCAGGCAGGATCAGGTGACCGGTCAGGCTGTAGTACTTGGCGTTCTGGTAGTGGTTGTGTTCGAGCATGGTCGGTGGGTTGTTTTCCGCGCCGTCGATCACGCCGGTCTGCAAGGCGCTGAAGATCTCGCCGGTGTCCATGGCGATACCGTTGCCGCCCATGGCATTGATGGTCTCGATGAACATCGGGTTGCCCTGTACGCGAATCTTCATGCCCTTCATGTCTTCGAGCGTGCGCACCGGTTTCTTGGTGTAGAGGTTGCGGGTGCCGCCGTCCATCCAGGCCAGGGCCACCAGGCCGAATTCGGAGTTGGTGATCCGATCGAGGATCGCATCGCCGACTTCACCATCGATGACAGCGCGCATGTGGGCCTGGTCGCGGAAAATGAATGGCATGTTGAAGACGTTCACGTCCGGCACGACGGGGCCGACGATACCCAGGCTGACCCGAGACATCTGGATCGCGCCGGCTTGCATCTGCTCGATGACTTCTTTTTCAGAGCCCAGCACGCCACCCGGGAAATACTTGAATTTCAGCTCGCCGTTGCTCTCTTTTTCCAGGGTTTTACCCATGGATTCCTCGGCGACCACGGTCGGGTAGCCCTTGGGGTGGATGTCGGCGATCTTGATGTCCAGGGCATGGGCCGCCTGGGCCAGAAAGGCCAAGGGGAGGGCTGCGATCAAAAGCGTGCGTTTGAAATTCATGGTCAATCTCCAGTGTTGTTGTTTTTATGTCTATCGATGTGAAGCAGCAAAGCAGATCAGTTCGCGGAGTGTTTCAGGCCTCCAAACGCGGGTTCAGCCAGGCCCTTGACGCCGGGGTTGAGGGCGAACACGCCACCGGCCAGGGACTGCGGGTCGTTGTCGTCGCCGGGGCGGATCGAGGTGACGAAGAGGGTGTCCAGGCGACTGCCGCCAAAGGCGCACATGGTCGGTTTCTTCACGGGCACTTGCAGTGAACGGTCGAGACGTCCATCCGGGGTGAAACGGTGAATCAGCCCGGCATCGTTGGCGCAGATCCAATAGCAACCGTCGGCATCCACCGCGGCGCCATCCGGGCGACCGGCCAACGGCATCATGTCGACGAACAACCGCCGGTTGGACGGCGTGCCGCTGTCGATGTCGTAGTCGAAGGCCCAGATCTGCTGTACCAGCGGGTGTGAATCGGAGAGGTACATCGTGCGTCCGTCCGGGCTGAAGCCCAGGCCATTGGGCACGATGAAGCCGCTCAGTTGCGCCCCGACCGGGCTGCGCTGGCCTGCCTCGTAGCGATACATCCGGCCTACGTCTGCGTTGGCGCCCATGTTCAGCACCATGCTGCCGGCCCAGAAGCGACCCTGGCGGTCACAGCGGCCATCGTTGAGGCGCATGTCGGTGCGGCTGTGCTCGACGCTTGCGCACAGTTCGCTGTCCAGGCTGCCGTCATCATTGGGGTGCAGACGAAAGAAACCGCTCTCCATGCCGGCTACCCAACCACCGTCCTGGTGACGGGCGAGGCAGGCGAGCATTTCAGGGGCTTCCCAGCCCTGGATTATTCCGCTGCTGGCGTTCCAGCATTGCAGGCCACCGCTGGGAATGTTCACCCAATACAGGGCGTTTTCCTCGGGGACCCATACCGGGCTTTCCCCGACGGCGTTACGTGCATCGACAATCAATTCGGCTTGCATGGTGATTCCTTTGTGCGTGCGTATCCCATGAAAAACAGCGAATCAGTCGTCGAATGGGCCGGCCGCCACAAAGGCGCCGCCCTGGTAAACCATGGCCGGGTCATCGGCGGCCGGCATCGGCTGTGCTTCGACCTTGGCGCGGAAAATTTCCGAGGTGTCCTTGGGCTGGTAACCCAGGTGTGCGGCCTGGCTGTTGTCCCACCAGACGTCGCGGTTGGCGGACACGCCGTAGACCACGGTGTGGCCGACTTTCGGCGTGTAGAGCGAGCATTCGATCAGTTGAGTGAGGTCGTCGAAGCTCAGCCAGGTGCTCATCATCCGGCGGTTCTGCGGTTCGGGGAACGACGAGCCGATGCGGATGCTGACTGTCTCGATGCCGTAGCGATCGAAGTAGAAACTGGCGACGTCTTCGCCGTAGGACTTGGACAGGCCGTAGTAGCCATCCGGGCGCCGAGGAGAGAGGGCGTCGATAGTCTGGTCCTGTTTGTAGAAGCCTATGACGTGGTTGGAACTGGCGAAGATCACCCGCTTGACGCCGTGTTTGCGGGCGGCTTCATAGATGTGGAAGACGCCGCTGATGTTGGCGCCGAGGATCTCTTCGAACGGACGCTCCACCGAAACACCGCCGAAGTGCAGGATGGCATCGACGCCTTCGACCAGTTGGTGCACGGCCTGCTTGTCCGACAGGTCGCACGGCACTACTTCTTCGCTTTCGTCGATGGCCGGGACCATGTTGGCGATGTCCGACAGGCGAATCTGGCGGGCGAAAGGCTTGAGGCGTTCGCGCAAGACTTTGCCAAGGCCGCCAGCGGCGCCGGTCAATAGGAGGCGATTGAAGGGGTGGCGAATCTGTGTCGTGGTCATGGCATTACCTGAGCAAACTATGAGAGGTACAGTTGTTATAAGTTGTCGTACGACCGAGAGGGAATATCCTTATCCTTCCGTTACCTTGTCAACGTTTGATCGACGAACCGCTCTGGATCGGCGTCCCTGCCGCAGGTTGCCATGGTATGCGCTCATGGCAATGGATCCTGGTATTACAGAAGCGAAAGCGGGTAGCTGATGAAGATGCGGTTCTCGTCGAATTCGTTGGTGCTGTAGTCCCGACGAATCGATGCGTTACGCCATTTCACGTTGAGGCTCTTCAGCGCGCCGCTTTGCACGGTGTAGGCCAGTTCGGTTTCACGGCCCCATTCCTTGCCATCGTCGACCGTGGCGGTGTGCACGTTGTCACCGCTGATGTAGCGGTTCATCAGGGTCAGGCCCGGCACGCCGACGGCGGCGAAGTTGAAGTCGTGGCGC
>NZ_LMDO01000039.1:29226-33483 GCF_001425105.1 Pseudomonas sp. Root401
GACGCGCATCCAGGCATCATCGCCGCCGACTTTCTGCAGGCCGACGTAGAAAGTGTTGCCGCCGTATTTGGCCGAGAGCATGGCGAATGCGGTTTTGTTGTCCAGGTCGCCGGCCAACGCGCTGCCGTCTTCCTTTCCGGTGAAGTAGCCGAGGTTGGCGCCCAGGGTCCAGTTGCCAATGGGCTGGCTGTGGGTCAGGTTGAAATATTGCTGCTGGTAGATGTCGGACAGTTCCGCGTACCACACGCCGACCTGGGTGCGTTTTTCGTTGAAGGCGTATTCACCGCCGCCGAAGTTGAAACGGTCGGAGGTGAACGCACCGCGGCCGTTCATCGACATGTCTTCCATGCTCGCGTCGTTGCGCGGACTGTTGGCGCGGAACTGACCGCCGTAGAGGGTCAGACCGTTGATTTCGGTGGAGGTCACCTGGCCGCCACGGAAGGTTTGCGGCAGGGAGCGACCGTCGTCGGAACGCAGGATTGGCAGCACTGGCATCCACTCACCGACTTTCAATTCGGTCTTCGACACCTTGGCCTTGAGGGCCACGCCCAGGCGACCGAAGTCATCGGCCGGGCGGCCGTCATCGTGCACTGGCAGCAGTTGAGTACCAGTGGTGCCACGGCCGCCGTCGAGCTTGACCGAGTACATGCCCAGCACGTCCACGCCGAAACCGACCGTGCCCTGGGTGAAGCCGGACTTGGCGTCGAGGATGAAACTCTGGGTCCATTCCTCGGCTTTGCCTTGGGCATTGTTCGAGTTGGTGAAGTTGCGGTTGATGTAGAAGTTGCGCAGGTTGAGGTTGACCTTGGCATCCTCGACAAACCCCGACTCCGCGGCCAGAACGGNGCCGTCGAGCTTGACCGAGTACATGCCCAGCACGTCCACGCCGAAACCGACCGTGCCCTGGGTGAAGCCGGACTTGGCGTCGAGGATGAAACTCTGGGTCCATTCCTCGGCTTTGCCTTGGGCATTGTTCGAGTTGGTGAAGTTGCGGTTGAAGTAAGCGTTGCGCAAATTCAGCGTGGCCTTGGCATCATCGACGAAGCCTTCGGCGCTGGCGGTCATGGGCAGGAACGCCGCAAGGCTGCTGCAACCGAGCAGAATCAGGGCGGGGCTGGTGTTGAGAAGGGTACGGCGGTTTGGACGGTGGTCGGGCGAAAAACGGACACGTGTGCTCACTATGACGCTCCCTACTTTTTTGTTGTTTTTATTTGTCATACGTCGTCGTACAACATGCTGGGGATTATTTGGAAGCGGCTGCTCGTTGTCAACTGGCCATTATCGGAATTATCCAACTTGAGGGTGCTTCAAAATGAGGCGTTTCAATGGTTGTCATCGATCGAGGTCAAGATCGCAGGCCGTGTCGCCGGGGCAAATTCGAGGTTTGAGAATAGCGGGGAGGGTGCTTAGTTGTGCGATGACTGGTCTAAGACATTAGTCGAATGCCCACGATCAGAAGGCTTGTGATCGTTCCCACTCTCTGCGTCACCCTCCAGAAGCGGAACGCGGAGCGTCCCTGGCGGCGTTCCCACGCGGAGCGTGAGGAACGATCTCCACAGCCCTGCGACCTGATCGTTCCCACGCTCTGCGTGGGCATGCATCCCGTGACGCTCTGCGTCACCTTCCACAAGCGGAACGCGGAGCGTCCCTGGCGGCGTTCCCACGCGGAGCGTGAGGAACGATCGACTGGTGTTTGTTAACCCGTGTTTCCTGTCCGGATGGGCTTGTGTTTATCCATATGTAGGATCGTTCGGGATCGGGCTACGTTGTCTTGCGCCGTTGCCTACAACTGCGCCAGAATCCGCCGGCTTGTGCGCCTGGGGCCGATCGGGTTTGGTAGCCCGGCTTTTGACTTGTCGCATAGCCCTTTGCAGCAGAGGCCTTTTGGTATCTGTTTTATGGCGGTCATGCGCAGGGCGTCTTCGGACGCGCCGGTTCTCCAAGTCACCGGTCTACCAACCCGCGTATGGCCGCCACCCTTCGTTTGGTAGCGAGGGTGATGGCTCTCCTTTTTTTGATTTGGAGATTCATCTATGTTCAAACCAACACCCAACCCACCGGACACCGATCCGACTTCACCGCGCAAAAAAACCAATACCCAAAAACTCGACGAAGCCGCCGAGCGCGCCCTCGATTATTACCTGAACCCCAAACCGGACAAGCCCGAAGCCGATGCTGCGGCCGGCCAGCTCTTCACCGTCGTCAACGGCGTCGACACCGAAACCCTGCTCGCCAACCTCAGCGAAAACCTGGCCTCGGCCAACGCCATGGTCAGCGACCTGGCCTTCGACCTGGAAGGGCCCAGGCGCCACATTGCCCTGGGCATCCAGCAATTGATTGAACTGAGCGCAATGCTGGCGAATCGTGCGCTGGACAACGTCGAAGCACGCCAGCCGACATAGCGCGAAACCCGCTTTTGTGGCGAGGGCGCTTGCTCCCGCTGGGCTGCGCCTGTAGGAGCTGTCGAGTGCAACGAGGCTGCGATCTTTCCCCAGACACTTGAATCTCAAGCGAAAGATCAAGATCAAGATCAAAAGATCGCAGGCTTCGCCAGCTCCTACAGAACCGAGCGGGAGCAAGCTCCCAGTCCAACAGAGGGACCGTGTTTATCCATATGTAGGATCGTTCGGGATCGGGCTACGTTGTCTTGCGCCGTTGCCTACAACTGCGCCAGAATCCGCCGGCTTGTGCGCCTGGGGCTCTATCGTTTCCGGGTCGCTGATTGAATCAGTGATCGGGTTTGGTAGCCCTGGTGTCGGTGCATAGCGTCATCTCTTGCAAGTGCAATCACGCACTTCGCTTTTTGGTGGCCATGCGCAGGGCCTCTTCGGAGGCGCCGGCTCCGATGCCCGGTCTACCAACCTTCGTATGGCCGCCACCCTAATTCGTTTGGTAGCGAGAGGGTGTTGGCTCCCATCTACAGCATCGGAGCTTCATCTATGTTCAAACCAACACCCACCCACCGGATACAGATCCCTCCAACTCAAAAGCGTTCGACAAAGCCGCCGACCGCATCCTCGACCACTACCTCAAGCCCAAACCCAGCAAACCCGAGCCTGATCCCAGCCAACTGTTCACCGTCGTCAACGGCGTCGACACCGAAACCCTGCTCGCCAACCTCAGTGAAAACCTGGCCTCGGCCAACGCCATGGTCAGTGACCTGGCCTTCGACCTGGAAGGGCCCAGGCGCCACATTGCCCTGGGCATCCAGCAATTGATTGAACTGAGCGCAATGCTGGCAAACCGCGCGCTGGACAACGTCGAAGCACGCCAGCCGACATAGCGCACTCTGTTTGATCGTTCCCACGCTCCTGCGTGGGCATGCATCCGGTGACGCTCTGCGTCACCCTCCAGAAGCGGAACGCGGAGCGTCCCTGGCGGCATTCCCACGCAGGAGCGTGGGAACGATCAAGATCAAAAGATCGCAGGCTTCGCCAGCTCCTACAGGGATCCCCAGTGTTTTCAAAAGTGGGTGAATGCTAGTCTTGATCAACGCTGTTGCCAGGGAGCCCTCATGGGCAATCACAAGATCGAGATTCGTCGCAGTAACGTCGAGAAAATCCTGTTGGCCGCCGAGAAGGTCTTTGCCGAGAAAGGCTTCGGCAGCACCGCCATGGCCGACATCGCCGCCGAAGTGCAATTGCCTCGTTCCAACCTGCATTACTACTTCAGCACCAAGAGTGAACTGTACAGCGCCGTGCTGTTCGATCTGCTGGAGGTCTGGAAGCAGGACGCCTTGTGCTTCGAAATGTTCGACGACCCGCGGGTGGTGCTCAGCAGCTACATCCGCGCCAAGATGAACCACTCCCGCAGCCGGCCCTACGGCTCAAAGGTCTGGGCCAACGAAATCATCCACGGCGCCCCGACACTGGGCCAGGCGCTGGACGCCAGCCTCTATGACTGGGCGAAGATGAAGGAAGCGAAAATCCGCCAATGGGTGGAGGACAAACGCATCCTCCCGGTGGAGCCTTCAAGCCTGCTCTACATGATCTGGGCCTCGACCCAGCACTACGCCGACTTCGACCACCAGATCAACATCCTCAACGACCACCAGCCGCTGTCGGACATGCAGTTCGAACGGGCGGTGCAGACGGTGACCAGTGTGATTTTGCGGGGGATTGGGTTGGAGCCTTGAGATTTGTGGTGGGGCTGATGGCCTCATCGCGAGCAAGCTCGCTTGTATGTTTAGACTTGAAGGGGTGGGCGGGACTAAAAGCTCGATTCCGACTCTAGCCAGTACGGACCGTGGGAGACTTC